>JAEPNS010000227.1 GCA_017643325.1 Alphaproteobacteria bacterium
ATTTCGCTGATGAGATTGTTATCCCTGCGTTGATGGACACTGAATTGGTTCGAACCTATGGGGACGACACCGAATACAGACTTCATTCGTCTCAACTATTGATTTTGGACAGAGAGACTGAACCTCCGATAGTAGGGGTACTAGGCCGAATAATTAAGGATACGATAGTTCGACGTCATCAAATCTTTCGGCCAGACGCGGGAGTTATACCTGACGAAGACGAGATGGAGTCAGCGCCGTCTTCACGTTTTTTGCTCATACTCAACCAACACAAGCTCGTCTATCTGCCTGAAGTGCCAGACGCCCCGGACTTCCGGGCATTTGGTGCGACCGTTCATAAGTTCTTCAATGATAAGAGGGATGAACTCATAAGAAATACCGTCGACCTGTGGCGACGGCAGGGCGAACGCGTAACAAAGGCTGAAGTTTCGCGAGCCATCCCAAAACCGAAGGTAACGGTTGTGGCTCTCACTAACCGTGAAAGCGTTGCAGCATTTGTGAGGCGCTACTCAAAATTGGTTTCACTTCAGTTTCAACTTGTGGATCCCAATCAGGAGATTGACGGACAGGAAACGTGGCGAAATTTGCGCGCTTTCAAAGAGCAGCTAGCTTCAGAAAAAACGGTGGTCTCCCATAGAAGCCGAGAAGGACTAAATAAAGAATCGGCAACAGAGCAAATTAACGATGCAGCATCGACAGGTAATCAGATTGTGAAGCTGGATGGCAAAGACCAAGAAGGAAATGACCTTAAGGGTAACAACGAAGCGTTTTCTATATCCCATCCGATTGACGAGATACCAGATAATGATGAAGAATTAGCGAATTTAATGTATAGTATTTACGAGGGCCTTAAAGAAAATGGAATTATAACTGAGGATGTTGCAGCTGAGGACGTTTCTGATCAAATAGCCGAAGTGATCTCTATTTTGGAGGAGTAGGCGGAACCTTCTCTATGGATTGGCGTGATCAACTTTTTGAAGAGCGGAGTCTATCGAGCGTATTCGTTCGGAGTCCGGGCCTTTTTCACAGTCATTTCAATCAAGTCGCTATGATATTGGTTGTTACTGCTGTGTTTCTATTATTGTTTTATTCTTACAATGGATTGGTCGACGAGTCTTCAGATGTGCCTGCGGTCGTTGATGTAATAATTTCTTGGTCCGAAATTGGAACTACGATTTCAGCATCTATACTTGGTTTTCTTCTTGCAGGTTTTGCAATTTTTGCATCAGTGACGCGACCTGCGCTTTTCGCCAATCTAGCCAGGATTGAGAAAGCCAATACGGGGCTCAGCGAACTGAAGTACGCATTTTTTTCTTTCATGAATGTGTTTATCCACTACGTGTCGTTTCTCTCATTCTGTTTGATAGTGTCTCTCTCGTTAGAGTTTTTGGTCGCGGATTCCGCTAACTGGCAGTTTCTACCGGGAGATGTTGAGAAAATACGAATATCATACGTCATTTTTATATTAGTTTACTCGATATGGATCACAGTACTAATTTTGAAGTTAAAGTCTGTAATATGGAACGTGTATCAAATAGTACTTCTTTCAATCGCAGATTTTGATGAAAATGTATAGTGTCTGACCATCTAGACCATGCTTCTGGCGGCTGCTAATTCGGATTAGCAATCAAACAACGACGTGAGAGGATGTCAAAATATGGCCGATTCAGTTCAGGTTTCTAGCGAGAGACTCACAAGTCTAGTGGAGCGCATCGAGAACCTCGAAGAACAGCGTTCGGCAATCAACGCCGATATCCGGGAGGTTTTGGCGGAAGCTAAATCGGCTGGTTTTGATACGAGAATCGTCAGACAGATCGTGCGGCTCAGAAAGATGGAGCCATACGACCGCGAAGAGCAGGAGCACCTGCTGGAAGTCTACCGGAACGCCGTCGGGGTCTGACGTCCGCGACGACCCCGGCGTCCGGTTCACAACGCGGCGCCCGATCGGTTAGACTCGGCCCACCAACATCGAGATATCTTCGATGGGGCATCATTCGCGGGGAGCGTTGGTGTGGGCCCGCGAGGGCCGATGACAACACAACAACAATCCAGCGTGCGCGGCCGGCCGGACGGGTCGCCGCGCCCATATCCCCCTTTCCATTTGTCCTGTTTGAGATGAACCCGCCGCGCATGCAGCAGGGGACATCGGCTGCGTGTGCGGTATGGCATAGGGGGGCAAGCCATGCCGGACAGATACGACACCGATCACTCGATCGGCGACAACAACATCCAGAGATGGGGAATGGATATCCACAACCCCGTGTTCTGGATCACGGCGGTCGTGATCATCGCGTTCGTGCTCTACACGATCGCCAGCCCGGGACCGGCCAAGGAGGCCTTCGACGGGGCGAAGGGCTGGTCGATCGAGAACTTCGACTGGCTGTTCATGGTGGGGGCGAACATCTTCGTCCTGTTCTGCCTGGCGCTGATCGTCCTGCCGGTCGGCAACATCCGCATCGGCGGCGCGGATGCGAAACCCGAATTCTCGCTGATGTCCTGGTTCGCGATGCTGTTCGCGGCCGGCATGGGCATCGGGCTCATGTTCTGGAGCGTGGCGGAGCCGGTCGGCTATTACACCGACTGGTTCGGCACACCGCTGGACGCCCCGCCGAACACGCCCGAGGGCCGCGAGGCGGCGATGGGCGCGACCATGTTCCACTGGGGCCTGCACCCGTGGGCGATCTACGCGGTGGTGGGCCTGTCGCTGGCCTTCTTCGCCTACAACAAGGGCCTGCCGCTGACGATCCGTTCGGGCTTCTACCCGCTCCTGGGCGAGAAGACCTGGGGCTGGGCCGGCCATGTGATCGACATCTTCGCGGTCTTCGCGACGATCTTCGGCCTGGCCACCTCGCTCGGTTTCGGGGCGCAACAGGCGGCGAGCGGGTTCGATTTCCTGTTCGGGATCGGCGACGGGATCGGCCTGCAGATCGCCATCATCGTCGGCGTGACGCTCGTCGCGCTGATTTCCGTCGTGCGCGGCCTCGAGGGCGGCGTGAAGGTCCTGAGCAACATCAACATGGGCATGGCGCTGATTCTGGCGCTGTTCGTGCTCATCCTCGGACCGACGATCGCGATCATCTCCACCTTCGGCACGACCTTCGTCGCCTATGTCAGCGATATCGTGCCGCTGTCGAACTGGGTCGGCCGCGACGACACCACCTTCTATCACGGCTGGACCGTCTTCTACTGGGCCTGGTGGATTTCCTGGTCGCCCTTCGTCGGCATGTTCATCGCCCGGATTTCCAAGGGCCGGACGGTGCGCCAGTTCATCGTCGCGGTGCTCCTTGTGCCGACCGTCGTGACCATGGTCTGGATGTCGATCTTCGGCGGCAGCGCGCTGGAGCAGGCGGTCACACAGGTCGGCGCGCTCGCGGACGGCATCGGCACGGTGTCGCTGGCGATGTTCCAGATGCTGGAGAATCTGCCGATCGCGGGCATTTCGTCCTTTGTCGCTATCTTCCTCGTGCTGGTGTTCTTCATCACCTCTTCGGATTCCGGCTCGCTGGTGATCGACAGCATCACCGCCGGCGGCAAGATCGACGCGCCGACGGCGCAGCGGGTCTTCTGGGCGGTGATGGAAGGCGTGATCGCCGCCGCGCTCCTGTTCGGGGGCGGGGCGGACGCGCTGGGGGCGTTGCAGGCCGCGGCCATCACGGTGGGCCTGCCGTTCACGGTGGTCCTGATCGTGATGTGCGTGAGCCTGTATCTCGGCCTGCGGCACGAGATGCTGCACGTGGCCGAACCCGCCCGCCTGTCGGCCGCGAGCGGCGATGACTGATTTGTTCCAGACAAGAAAAAGGCCCGGCGTTTGCCGGGCCTTTTTTTATTCAGCCGCCCGAATTTGCGGCGCATCCGGATTCCGGAAGGCGCGCAGCAAGGCCGCTTCCTCGGCCTTCGCCTTCTCCAGATGGCGCTCCTTCACGTGGCCGTAGCCGCGGATGTGTTCCGGGATCGCGGCGATCGCGACGGCGATTTCGTGGTTCTGCGGTGTCAGGCCGGCGCAAAGTTCCTCGACCGTCTGTTCATAGTCCGCGATCAGCTGGCGCTCCTGCCTGCGCTCGCCGGAATAGCCGAAGATGTCGAGCTTCGAGCCGCGCAGGCCCCTGAGCCCGGCCAGAAGGCGGAACGCGGTCATCATCCACGGGCCGAATTCCTGCTTCTTCAGTTCGCCGGTTTCCGGATCGCGCTTCGCGAACAGGGGCGGGGCCATGTGGAACTTGAGCTTGTAGTCGCCCTCGAACTGGTCGCGGACCCGGCGGAGGAACTCGCCGTCCGTGTAAAGCCGCGCGACCTCGTACTCGTCCTTGTAGGCCAGCAGCTTGAAATAGTAGCGCGCCACGGCCTCCGCGAGCCCCGAGCGTCCCTTGGCACGTTCGCCCTCGGCCCTCTGCACCCTGACCACGAGATCCTTGTAGCGCCGCGCGTAGGCCTCGTTCTGGTATCCGGTGAGAAAGGCGATGCGGCGCGACACCACGTCCTCCAGCGAACTCGCCACGTCCGGCGCCTTGAGGCGGAGCGGGGTGACCGGTTCGGCCGCGCGGGCAACGCGCGTCTCGTCAACGGCGGCGCGGCGGCCCCACAGGAAGGCGTCCTTGTTGAAGTCGACGGCGACGCCGTTCAGTTCGATGGCCCGGTCAATCGCCTCGCCCGACACCGGCACGAGCCCCTTCTGCCAGGCATAGCCGAGCATGAAGAGGTTGGTCGCGATGGAATCGCCCAGCAGGGCCGTCGCGTAGCGGGTGGCCTCGACAAAATCCGCACCGCTCTCGCCGACGGCCACGCGGATCGTCTGTGCGAGTTCGTCCGCGTTCAGGTTGAAGTCCGGGTCGCGTGTGAAGTCGCCGGTGATGGTCTCGTGGCTGTTGATCACGGCATGGGTGTCGCCGGCCTGCATCTTGGCCAGCGCGTCGTTGCCGGCGGCGACGACCAGGTCACAGCCGAGCACGAGGTCGGCGCTGCCGGCGGCGATGCGCACGGCGTGCAGGTCCTCGGGTTTCGCGCCGATGCGCACATGACTGATGACCGCGCCGCCCTTCTGGGCGAGGCCCGCCATGTCGAGGATCGACACGCCCTTGTTCTCGATATGCGCGGCCATGCCGATCAGCGCGCCGATGGTCACGACGCCCGTACCGCCGACACCTGTGACGAGGATGCTGTAGGGCTCGTCGAGCGACGGGAGCTGCGGGTCGGGCAGGTCGATACCGTCAAAGGCCGTGTCCGCGCCGACCGGCGTCGAGGTGTCCGGGGCGCGAAGCCCGCCGCCCTCGACGGTCACGAAGCTCGGACAGAAGCCGTTGAGGCAGGAGAAGTCCTTGTTGCAGCTCGACTGGTCGATCGCCCGCTTGCGCCCGAACTCGGTCTCGACGGGCACCACGGACAGGCAGTTTGATTTCACGGAACAGTCGCCGCAACCCTCGCACACGGCCTCGTTGATCATCACGCGCCGGGCGGGATCGGGGAAGGTGCCGCGTTTGCGCCGGCGGCGCTTTTCGGCCGCGCAGGTCTGGTCATAGACCAGGACCGATACGCCGGGATATTCGCGCAGGTCGCGCTGGATCGAATCCAGCTCGTCGCGGTGGTGCACGGTGACCCCGTGCGCGAACGGAGCGCCGGTCGGATACTTTTCCGGTTCGTCGGACACGACGACGATCTTCTTCACGCCCTCGGCCTCGACCTGGCGGGTGATCGCCGGGACGGTGAGCGGCCCGTCGACCTGCTGGCCGCCGGTCATGGCGACGGCGTCGTTGAACAGGATCTTGTATGTGACATTGACGCCCGCCGCGACGGCCTGACGGATCGCCATGTAGCCGGAGTGGTAATAGGTGCCGTCGCCGAGGTTCACAAAGACATGGTCCTCCTGGCTGAACGGCGCCTGGCCAACCCATGACACGCCCTCGCCGCCCATGTGGGTGAAGGTGTCAGTGCTGCGGTCCATCCACTGGGCCATGAAATGGCAGCCGATCCCC
>JAEPNS010000228.1 GCA_017643325.1 Alphaproteobacteria bacterium
GCCGGCGCCGAAACTCGGCGTGAACACCCAGCGGCGGCCGAAATAGAGGTCCACGAGGACGCCTCCGACACCATAGACCGCCTCGTCGGTCGTGAATTCGGCACCAAGCCAAGGCTTGAGCGCGCCGAATATCTTGTAGTTTGACCGATACTCGATGCGCAGGTCGACGGCATCCTGATCGTCGTTCCAGTCATACCAGCCGCCGCCGATCGCGACGAAATCCGGATCGTCCGCCCCGGCGGGAGTCGTCAACGCCAATCCCGCAATCAGCGCGCATGCTGCCACGCTCCTGATTTTACGCATGTCCCCCGGCCCCCTTTAACCACCGAAAATCCCCGCAATCGCGCGCATCATAGGGTATCAGGGTGCGCACGCAACCCGTTCATCGGTCTGGCGACGCGGTCTTGAGGCGTTCCACTGCATCGAGCAGAGCGTTGCGCACGCCCGGTTCAAGTGCCGAATGGCCCGCGTCGGGCACGATCGTGAACTCCGCCTCCGGCCAGTCCGACGCAAGGGCATAGGCCGTCTCGATGGGGCACACCATGTCATAGCGGCCGTGCACGATGGCAGCGGGGATATGACGAATTTTCCCGATACCGTCGAGAAGCTGGCCCGGTTCGAGAAATGCGCCATTCGCAAGGTAATGGGCCTCGATCCGTGCAAGCGCGATCGTGCCCCTGGAATCCGAGACGGACCGCACCGCGTCGGGATTGGGTTTCAGGGTGGAACAGCGCGCCTCGTAGGTCGCCCAAGATCGCGCCGCAGGCCTGTGCACCTTTGGATCTGGATCGGTCAGGCGCTCAAGGTAGGCTGCCAGAAGGTCGCCGCGGTCGGCTTCCGGGATGGCGGCAGCAAAATCCGCCCAGGCGTCGGGAAAGACTCGCGCCATACCGCTGACGAACCAGTCCACCTCGCGCGGCGAGCAGGTGAAGATCCCGCGAAGAATCAGGCCCCGGCACCGGTCCGGATGCGCCTGTGCGTAGGCCAGCGCAAGGGTCGAACCCCACGAACCCCCGAAGAGGTGCCAGCTCTCCACCGCGACATGGCGCCGCAACGCCTCGATATCGGAAATCAGGTGCTGCGTTGTGTTTGCCGAAATCGAGGCGTGAGGCCGCGACTTTCCGGCGCCGCGCTGGTCAAAAAGAACGATGCGAAAATGGTCGGGGTCGAAGAACCGCCGGTGGACGGGCATGCAGCCTGCACCCGGCCCACCGTGGAGAAAAAGCACCGGCACTCCGTCGGGCCGGCCCGTCTCCTCCCAGTAGATTTCATGACCGTCATCGAGCGCAAGATACCCACTTTCGCGGGCCTCGATGTCGGGAAACAGAGCAGTGCGCAACGTGAGCGGTCCTTTCGCGCGAAGTCTGCATGAGGACGTGCCATGCGCCGCATGTCAACCGCAGCCGCGGGCTGGCTATAATTGTGACCATGCTTCGACTGCGATTCGTCATCTGGCTGCTGATCTGCCTGCCGGGCACCGCGCACGCGGAGGTGCCCCAGGACCTGTTCGGCGCGCTGGATCACGGTCCCCGTGCCGTCGTGACAGACGTCGTCGACGGCGACACGGTGGTCCTCGATAACGGCCGCGAGGTGCGTCTTGTCGGAATCCAGGCCCCGAAACTACCCCTGGGGCGCCCGGGCTTCGAGAAGTGGCCGCTTGCCGACGCGTCGAAGGCCGCGCTTGAGAAACTCGTGCTGGGGCGCACCGTCACGCTTGCCTATGGCGGTGCCCGGGTGGACCGTTACAACCGTCTGCTCGCCCACCTGTTTACCGAAGACGGCACATGGATTCAGGGCCGGCTGCTGGGCGACGGGATGGCGCGCGTGTACAGCTTTCCCGACAACCGTGCTCTGGTCCACGAAATGCTTGCGCGCGAAGGTCACGCGCGCGAAGCGCGAGACGGAATCTGGGCATTGCCCTACTACGTCGTCCTGGACACCGAAGCGAGTGCGGCGCACGTCGACCGGTTCGCACTGGTGGAGGGCCGGGTTCTCGAGACCGCGCGGGTCCGCGGACGCACCTTCCTGAACTTCGGGCCGGACTGGCGAACCGATTTCACGATCGCCATCAGCGCAAAAAACTGGAAATCGTTTGCCGCTCAAGGCATTTCCCACGAAGACTATGCAGGCCGGCGTGTGCGCGTGCGCGGCTGGCTGAAATCGCGCAACGGTCCCATGATCGATGTGACGCATCCTGAGCAGATCGAGGTCCTCACGCAATGACGTTCCTTTCCCGCCGTTCCGGCTTCGACCCGCGCCGGCTCGTCGCGGCAGCAACCCTGCTCCTGACGGCCTGTTCGGTGAACCCTGCAACCGGAGAACGCAATTTCACGGCCTTCATGTCGCCGGAAGATGAACTGCGGGTCGGGCGCGAGCAGCACCCCAAGATTCTCGAGCAGTTCGGGGGGGCTTATGACGACCCGAACGTCGCCGCCTATGTCGACGCGATCGGGCAACGTCTCGCTCGGGCGTCGGAATTGCCCGACCTGAAGTTCACCTTCACCGTGCTCGACGACGACATCATCAATGCCTTCGCACTGCCCGGCGGCTTCGTCTATGTCTCGCGTGGCCTGCTCGGCCTCGCGAACAGCGAGGCCGAACTGGCTGGCGTACTCGGTCACGAGATCGGGCACGTGACGGCCCGCCACTCCGCCCAGCGCTACAGTTCGGCGGTGCTCGCACAGGGTCTGTCGCTCGGCGTCGGGATACTCGGTGCGGTGTTCGCGGGAACCCCGGATTTCGGCCAGGCAGCGGCACAGGGATCCGCTGTCTACCTGCAATCCTTTTCTCGCGAGCATGAATTCGAGGCGGATACTTTGGGCGTTCGCTATCTCGCGCGGACAGGATATTCCACCGACGCGATGGCATCCTTTCTGGCGTCGCTGCAAGCCTACAGCTCACTCGAAGCCAAGGTCAGCGGCCTGCCCGACCCGGCCGAACGCTACAACATCATGTCGACACACCCGCGCACACAGGACCGGGTTGTCGCCGCGACCCGAGCAGCGAATGTCCAGCCGGTGCCGGACCCGCGTGTCGGCAACAGAGAGTATCTCGGCGAGATCAACGGGGTCATCTTCGGAGGATCGCCGAAGCAGGGCTATGTGCGCGAGCGGATATTCGTTCACGAGGTGCTCGACTTCCTGTTCGAGGTGCCGCCCGGATTCAGGCTGTTCAACGGCGCGCAACAGGTCGCTGCACGCGGCCCGAACAACGAAGCGATTCTCTTCACAGGCGGCGGCAGGGGGCACAACGGCTCGATGCAGAGCTACCTGACCGATGTTTGGGCCAAAGGCGCTCAACTCGCCCGCGTTCAGCGGATCGACATCAACGGCATGGAGGCGGCGACCGGCGCCACGCGCGTGCGCAGCCGCAACGGCACCGTGGATCTGCAGCTTGTGGCAGTCCGGCACGACAGCGGCAACATCTACCGGTTCATCTTCGCGACGCCGCCTGCGCGCACCGCGGCGATGAACGAGGAGTTCCGACGGACAACCTTCAGTTTCCGGACCCTGACCGCCGCCGACCGTGCCCGCTATGGCCCGTGGCGCATCCAGACTCGGGTGGTCGGCCGCAACGATACGGTCGCGACCCTGTCCCGCGACATGCCGATGGCGGGACCCAAGGACGAGTGGTTCAGGGTTCTCAACGGATTGCAGCCCGGCTCGGAACCCTTTCCCGGCCAGACCGTCAAGGTCGTCGTCGAATAGGACTCAGGCTTCGAGGGTCTCGCCGATCGCCCCGGCAGCATCGACGCACACCGCGTGAAGGCTTCCGCCGCGCCCGGCGCCGCCGTCGAGAGTGACGGTGAACGGTGTCTCTACGATCCCGCGCGCCACGCGGTCGAAACCGCCGACAACCCGCGCGAAATTTCCGTACGGGCCCTCCAGGGTTTCCAGTTCGCCCGGCGGCCACCAAAAACTGTCCTTCTGCGCTTCGAGCGGCCGTGACGGGTCGATACCCGCACTGACGAACAGCAGGCGCGCCACGCCATCGGTCCCGACGCTCACCGCCGCGCGGCGCAGGGCGCTCATCAGCTCGGTATGCCCCGAGCGCGCATGGACCCGGTCGCGCAGACCGGCGGTCCAGCGGGCGCACATCGCCGCACCCGACCGGGCCGCCGCCCGGCCGTCGGCCACGCTGCCACCATAGGCCTCCAGCGTCGGCCCGACGCCTTGCGAGATCATCCAGTCGAACACCTCGGCGGGGTTCAGGGCGAGCTGGAGCTGCAGCAGCTTCTGCCACATTTCCTCCTGAGCCCCGCGCAGGATTGCCACGTCGGCGGCGAACATCCCGTCCGCCGCCATCACGGCCCGGCGGAAGGCCAGGACTTCATCGACCGCACCCGCAACGTCCGGGCCCCGCCCCAGAACATTGCCGAGATAGACAAGCCGGTCGCCCGGCTCGAACCGGGATGAAATCTTGCTGTGGAGGTCACGAAGACGATCGGACTCGCCATGAATCGGGCCGACGGCCCAGATGCGCCGCGCGCCGCGCAACCGGGCGAACTTGTCCGTATCGACGATCAACTCCGACATGCGGCAACTCCTCGCGCCGAAAAGATGAATCAGCGCATCGCGTCGGAGCAAGGGCGCAAAGGAAAGGGCCGACGCCGACAAAAGCGGCACCGGCCCCGTTTTCCTTCAGCTCGCGCCAGGTCAGGAGGCGAGGATGCCTTCGACCTTCTCGACGGCAGCTTCCGGGTCGATCTTGTCGACCGCCGCAAGTTCTCGTGACAGACGGTCGAGCGCCGCCTGGTACATCTGGCGTTCTGAGTATGACTGGTCGGGCTGGTCCTCGCCGCGGTGCAGGTCGCGCACCACCTCGGCGATGGCGACCGGATCTCCGGAGTTGATCTTGGCGTCATACTCCTGTGCGCGGCGGCTCCACATGGTGCGCTTGATGCGCACCCGGCCTTTCAGCGTCTTCAGGGCCGTGTCGATGACCTTGCGGCTGGACAGCTTGCGCAGGCCGGACTCGCTGACTTTGGAGATCGGCACCTTCAGCGTCATACGTTCCCGCTCGAAGCTGATGACGAAAAGCTTCAGTTTCTCACCAGCGATCTCATGATTCTCGATGCCGGTTACCTGGCCCACGCCGTGGGTCGGGTATACAACGAAGTCGTCTTTCGCGAATTCGAGCTTCTCCGCCTTGGCTGCAGGCTTTTTCGCCGCCGGTTTTGCAGCGGCCGGCTTGCTCGGGGCAGCCTTCTTCGCAGCCGGTTTCTTTGCGGCAGGTTTCTTCGCAGCAGGCTTCTTTGCGGCGGGCTTCTTGGCCGCGGCCGCCTTGCTCGTGGCAGGTTTTTTCGCAGCGGTTTTCTTCGTCGCGGCACTCGATGCCGCCTTCTTGGCCGCGGTCTTTTTGGCAGTCGGTTTCTTCGCGGCCGTCTTCGTCGCGGGCTTTTTCTTGGTCGTCGCAGCTTTTGCCATACTCTGATCCGTTGTCCTGTCGTTCGCACCTACCGAACGTCGGGCCAGACCGTCCACCCCGTGTCGGGGGACCGACGCCCCGACGAGCGCGGAATCCAAAAATGAGGGACGGCAAAAGCCGCCCCTTTGTTCGTACCGATTATATCAGAAAATTGCGCGTTTTGGTAGTCGGCCGCCCGGATACGGGCACTTCTCTAGTCGCCGGAGCCGGGATTCGCGCTGAAGTACTTGTCGAACTTGCCGTCCTCTTCCTTGAACTTGTCGGCGTCCTCCGCCTCGTCCTTCTTGGACGTGATGTTCGGCCACTTCTCGGAATACTCCCGGTTGAGCTCCAGCCACTTCTCGGCTTCCGGCTCGACGTCGGGAATGATCGCCTCGGCCGGACATTCCGGCTCGCAAACGCCGCAGTCAATACACTCGTCCGGGTGGATCACGAGCATGTTCTCACCCTCGTAGAAGCAGTCCACGGGGCAGACCTCGACACAGTCGGTGTACTTGCACTTGATACAGGCTTCGGTAA
>JAEPNS010000229.1 GCA_017643325.1 Alphaproteobacteria bacterium
CTCGAAGTCCAAGATCAAGATCGGCGTGAAGAAGGACGGCACGATCACCGCGGCCGAGGGCCTCTACTGGCTGCAGGCCGGCGGGCTCCCGGGCTCGCCGATCCGCGGCGCGGCGGGCTGCGCGCTCGCGCCCTACGACATCCCCAACGGCCACACGCTCGGCTACGACGTGGTGTGCAACCGCTCCAAGGTCGCGGCCTACCGCGCGCCGGGCGCGCCCATCGGGGCGTTCGGCGTGGAGTGCGTGCTCGACGAGCTCGCGGAGAAGATCGGCATGGACCCGCTCGACCTGCGCCTCAAGAACGCCGCGAAGGAAGGCACCGAGGCCGTGCACGGCCCGACCTACGAACTGATGGGCTATGTCGAGTCGCTGGAGGCCGCGAAGGCCCACGACCACTACAAGGCCCCGCTCGACCGGTCGAAGAACCAGGGGCGCGGCGTCGCATCCGGCTTCTGGTTCAACGCCGGCGGCGAATCCTCGGCCCAGGTGAACATCACGGAGGACGGCAATGTGGTGGTGACCACCGGCCACCCGGACATCGGCGGCTCGCGCGCGAGCATCGCCAACATCTGCGCCGAGCTGCTGGGCATCGACTACCGCCGGGTCTCGGTCCTGATCGGCGACACGGCGACGGTCGGCTTCTCGAACCTGACCGGCGGCAGCCGCGTGCTGTTCGCCTCGTCGATGGTCGTCACCGAGAGCACCAACAAGGTGATCCGCACCCTGTGCGAGCTGGCCGCGAAGATCTGGGACATCGACCCCGACGCGGTCGAGTGGGCGGACGGCGAGGCGCGCCCCGCGGGCGCCAACGCCGGCGAGTTCGACCCGCTGTCGCTGGAGGAGCTGGCGGCGCGCGCCAACGAGACCGGCGGGCCGATCGGCGCCGGCGCCCAGGTCAACACGGCGGGCGCGTCGGGCGGCTTCGGCACCCACATCTGCGACGTGGAGGTCGACCGCGAGCTCGGGATCGTGCGCGTGCTGCGCTACACCGTCCTGATGGACGTGGGCCGGGCGATCCACCCGGGCTATGTCGAGGGCCAGATGCAGGGCGGCGCCGTGCAGGCCATCGGCTGGGCGCTGAACGAGGAATACCTCTACGACAAGGACGGGAAGGTCGACAATCCGGGCTTCCTCGACTACCGCATGCCGGTCGCCTCGGACCTGCCGATGATCGACACCTACATCATCGAGATCCCGAACCCGAAGCACCCCCAGGGCGTGCGCGGGGTGGGCGAGGTGCCGCTCGTGCCGGGCCTGTCGGCGGTGACCAACGCGGTCTACGACGCGCTCGGCATCCGCTTCAGCGACCTCCCGCTCTCCCCGCCGCGCGTGCTCGCGGGGCTGGAGGGGATGAAGCAGGCGGCGGAGTAGAGCCAGCCGTACTTTCGTCGTTCCCGCGAAGGCGGGAACCTATAAACACGGGCGGTTGCCTGGTCAGACTCGGTGTTTATGGATGCCCGCCTTCGCGGGCATGACGGGACGTTGGAATGGTCCCGCCTAAAGCCCGTCCAGCGACTTCCGCAGCGCCTTGCGGCTGTCCCGGTCATCCAGCTCCCGCAGCAGCTTCGCCAGCCCGCGGTCCCCGACCTTCTTCGCGGCGCTGTCGAGCGTCACCCAGCGGCGCTTGCGCTGCTTCATCTCCGGCCAGCGTCGCAGTTCCTTGCGCACCAGCATCGGGAACACGACGACCTGCGAGCCGATGGCGCGGCTCTCGGTGATCTGCTTCAGGTAGCTGTAGGTGCCGAGCGGCGTGGCGGCCGTCCGGCCCTTCACGCCCGCCTCCTCGAACGCCTCGCGCGCCGCGCCCTCGGCCGGCGACTCCCCGTCCTCAATCTGCCCCTTGGGCAGGATCCACCGCCCGTCCTGCCGCGAGGTCACGAGCAGCACGCGCAGGTTCGACCCGCTGCGCTTGATCGGCAGCGCGGCGGCCTGCTGGATGGAAGAGGAGCTGGAATACACGGGCGACATACCCGCACATGTTAGTCACCGAAGATGTCACGGCTATGTCACAGATCAATTTGTGCACGGCACACGAAAAACGGCCCCGGAGATCGTTCTCCGGGGTTGTCTGGTCTTCTTGGGCAAGGAAGCGTTTCAAGGGCAACAGCCAGCATTCATTTCTGCGTGCGGCAAAATGACATGAAGCTATGTAGCTAATTCAACAATCAACCAGACCATTTACGCGAGGACTATTTTTGAAGAATTGAGAGAAAGTCTCCTTCGAATGAAAATCGAGCTTCGAACCCATCCGGTCCAACCCAGCCCTTTTCAAGTAATGAAACCATCTGACGCCCACAGGAGAACATCAACTCTCTGTACGATTGCCACAGGGACGGAGGTAAAGGTCGCTGCTCTTTGGTTCGAGCCTCTGAGAGCGCGCAAGGATAACGAGCCCACGAATCTAGGCCATCTTCAAACTCAGCAAGAATTTCACTAGCACCGTCCTTTCGGATAAGAAGTGCAGATTTAGCATGTAGCCTCGAAAGGGAATGGGTCCGTAGTTCTTTCGCTAATGATCCATTCGATATCCAATTTGGATTCTCGTAGACCAAGAAAGCTTTCAACAAATTCTCGATCGCAAAACCCGCCAACAAGAATGCTGGCTTCTCCACAAGGTCGATCAGCTTTTCGGAGGAGGCACTCGTCTCTTGGATCGACCCAAAACCACGCCCGTCGTAGGTAGAACATGCGGCTGTATGAAGATTATCTGCACTAAGCAACCATGCGTGTGGATTTGCCTTCAGAACAAATTGTGACGGCTGTGCATTCATCAGTTATCCATTCGTTTTAGTATCCGAATAACAGAAAACCAATCTTGTGCGAAAACGGCCCCGGAGATTGCGCTCCGGGGCCGTCTGGTATTCGTGGCGGGCGTCCGCGAACCGGGTTCGTGGCGCCCTTTCTAACGCCGAGACTTACTCGGCGGCGTCGCGGTCGCGGCGGGGGCGGCGGCGGCGCGGGCGGTCGTCGCCATCGCCGTCCCGGTCACCCCGGTCACCGCGCGGCTCGCGCGGCGGGCGGGTGTCCTCGAGCTCCTCGCCGGTCTCCTGGTCGACGACGCGCATAGACAGCTTGACCTTGCCCCGGTCGTCGATGCCCAGCACCTTGACCTTCACCTCGTCGCCCTCGTTGATCACGTCGGTCACCTGGCCGACGCGCTCGTTCTTGAGCTCGGAGATGTGGACGAGGCCGTCGCGCGACCCGAAGAAGTTCACGAAGGCGCCGAAGTCGACCACCTTCACGACCTTGCCGTCGTAGATCACGCCGACCTCCGGCTCGGCCACGATGGAGGTGATCCAGTCGATCGCCTTCTGGGCCGCGTCGCCGTCGGAGGAGGCGACCTTGATCAGCCCCTCGTCGTCGATGTCGATCTTGCAGCCCGTGGCCTCGCAGATCTCGCGGATGACCTTGCCGCCGGTGCCGATCACGTCACGGATCTTGTCGGTGGGCACGGTCATCGTGGTGATGCGCGGCGCATGCTGCGACAGCTCGTTGCGCGAGGTGTCGATGGCCTTGGCCATCTCGTCCAGGATGTGGATGCGGCCATCCTTCGCCTGGTCGAGCGCGATCTCCATGATCTCCTTGGTGATGGACGTGATCTTGATGTCCATCTGGAGCGAGGTGATGCCCTCCTTGGTGCCGGCGACCTTGAAGTCCATGTCGCCGAGATGGTCCTCGTCGCCGAGGATGTCGGACAGCACGGCAAAGCCGTCGTCTTCCTTGATCAGGCCCATCGCGATGCCCGCGACCGGCGCCTTCAGCGGCACGCCCGCGTCCATCATGGCGAGCGAGGAGCCGCAGACCGTGGCCATGGAGGACGACCCGTTCGACTCGGTGATCTCGGAGACCACGCGGATCGTGTAGGGGAACTCCTCCTTGGACGGCAGCAGCGGGCGCAGCGCGCGCCAGGCCAGCTTGCCGTGGCCGATCTCGCGCCGGCCCGTGAAGCCGATGCGGCCGGTCTCACCCACGGAGAAGGGCGGGAAGTTGTAGTGCAGCAGGAAGTGCTGCCGGTACTCGCCCTCCAGCGCGTCGATGATCTGCTCGTCCTGGCCGGTGCCCAGCGTCGCCACCACGAGACCCTGGGTCTCGCCGCGGGTGAACAGGGCCGAGCCGTGGGAGCGCGGCAGCATCGAGATCTGGCAGTCGATCGGGCGCACCGTCTTGGTGTCGCGGCCGTCGATGCGCTCGCCAGTGTCGAGGATGGACCGGCGGACGACGTCGGACTCGAGCGCCTTCAGCGCCGCGCCGGCGCCCGCCTGCTCCTCCTCGGAGAGCTGCTCGATGACAGCCTTCTTCGCGGCGGAGACCTTCTCCTGGCGGGTGAGCTTGTCCTTCTCGGTGTAGGCCTCGCGGATCGACGCCTCGCCGAGTTCGCGGACCTTCGCCTTGAGGTCCAGCTCTTCCTGAGACGGCTCGCTGACCGCGCGCGGCTCCTTGGCCGCCCGTTCCGCGACGGAGATGATCAGGTCGATCACGTCCTGGTAGGCCTCGTGGCCGAACATGACCGCGCCGAGCATGATGTCCTCGGACAGCTGGTGCGCCTCGGACTCGACCATCAGCACGCCTTCCGACGTGCCGGCGACGACCAGGTCCAGCTCGGATTCGGCGAGCTGGTCGGCGGTCGGGTTCAGCACATACTCGCCGTCGATGTAGCCGACGCGCGCGGCCGCGATCGGGCCGAGGAACGGGATTCCCGAAATCGTCAGCGCGGCGGACGCGCCGATCAGCGCCGCGATGTCGGGATCGTTCTCCAGGTCATGGCTGACCGTGGTGCAGATGACCTGGGTCTCGTTGCGGTAGCTCTTGTGGAAGAGCGGGCGGATCGGGCGGTCGATGAGACGGGAGGTGAGCACCTCCTTCTCGGTCGGGCGCCCCTCGCGCTTGAAGAAGCCGCCCGGGATCTTGCCGGCGGCAAACGTCTTTTCCTGGTAGTGGACCGTCAGCGGGAAGAAGTCGATCCCCTCGCGCGGTGCCTTTTCGCCGACCGCGGTGCAGAGCACCGAGGATTCGCCGTAGGTGACGAGAACGGCCCCGTCGGCCTGCCGGGCAATGCGCCCGGTCTCAACGGACAGCGTGCGGCCGCCCCATTCGATTTCCTTACGGACAATGTCAAACATCGTCTATCTCCAACCTGCGTCGCCCGGCCGGGCCTATCCCGGTCCGAACGCCCCGTGCCCTCGGGGTCTTCGCGCCGCCACGCAGCAAATCTGTTTTGACGACGAGTTCGCGGACCTTCCGCGCGGGCCGGTATCCGGGACGCCGGATTGCGTCCCTGGATCCGTCTGTGTGGCGCCGGGCCGTGCCCGCGCCGTTCGTTGAGGGGCGGGTGCCTAGCGGCGCACGCCCACGCGCTCGATCAGGGTGCGATAGCGCGCTTCATCCTTGCGCTTCACATAGTCGAGCAGACGACGCCGCTGGCCCACCATAAGCAGGAGCCCGCGGCGCGAGTGATGATCCTTGGCATGGGTCTGCAGGTGCCCGGTCAGGTTGTTGATCCGTTCGGTGAGGATCGCAACCTGGACCTCGGGCGAACCCGTGTCCCCGTCCTTGGTCTGGTATTCCTTGATAAGTTCAGCCTTACGCTCGGGCGTAATCGACATGTTTCGTTTCTCCCGGCATCAAAGATTCAGGACACGAACCGGACGAATCTGGATGCCGTCCACCCGGGCCAGCGCCACGGGCGTCGCAGCATCCAACGCGAGGACGATTCCGTCGTCACCCGCCGTCGCGATTCTCTCCCGGTCCTGCGGTCGCAGGACCGGAACCGCCTGCCCATTGCGAAGTTTTTCGGCCTCGCGATCCGATAGGGCCAGCGCCGGGATGCCGTCCAGCGCGGTCTCAACCGGTAACAATATGGGTGAGGCGGCGGCACTATGGCCAAGTTCCTCCAGCTTTTCCAGCGAAA
>JAEPNS010000022.1 GCA_017643325.1 Alphaproteobacteria bacterium
CTCCTGGATACGGGTCGCGCCCGTGGCGCGGATGCCCTCGACCGGGCGCGGGTCGATGGCCTCGACAGCCTCGGAAAAGAGCTTGGCGAGCACGCCGGTCGTATGGACGAACAGCGCCAGGACGCCGGCGAATGGCCCCAGACCGACGGCCACAACGAACAGCATCGCAAACACAAGCTCGTTGATCGCGCGCGCAGCGTCCATCAGCCGGCGGATCGGCCAGTAGACCCAGAGCGGCGCAACGTTTTCGGCCGAGAGGACGCCGAACGGAATTCCCAGAATAACCGCGAGCACCGTGCCCCAGATCGCGATCTGGACGGTGATCAGCATTTCCTCAAGGAACAGGTCCCAGAAATGGAAGTCAGGCGGGAAGAAACCGGCGGCGTATTCGCGCATGTTGCCGGCATCAGTGATCAGCGCCAGCGGCCGGATCTCCGAGCCTTCCCAGGCCCACATCAGGATCATCGCGAAGATGCCCCAGCCGACGTAGGTGAGCGTTGTCTTCCTGACGTCGCGCTCCGGAAGCGAGAGCTCTTCGCTCTTGGCGCTGGCGGCGCCGGGATGGGTGATATCGGCCATGTCTGCTTTCCTGTTCTCGAAAACGGAAATGCCGCATCACGCACCGTGCGACGCGGCATTCCTGAAAATCGCGGAGGGGCGACCGTGGGATCGCCCCTCCGGTAGCCGCGTCAGGAGGTTTCCGCCGCAGCCAGGATTTTCAGCCGCTCAAGCTCGGCGTCGATGACCGCGGTCCTCTCAGCCTTTTCGGCGGCGCTCAGGCGCTCGTCGTTCTGGATCCGCGTGCGGTCCCGGAACAGCTGGAGCTGGCGGATCGGATACAGCTGGGCGTTCGAGGAATCCTTGAACGGTGCAAGCTGGATCCCGGCGAGGATTTCCAGTTCTTCCTCGATGTTGTCGCCGAGGCGGCCGTAGGAGAGGAAGAAGGACTTGATGCGCGCCTTCATGTCGTCACTGAGGTCCTTGCGCCAGACGAGCGGGTCGGATGGGATCAGCGGCGACTTCCAGACGATCTTGATGTCCTTGAAGGCGTCAGGATTGTTCTGCTCGATCCGCGAAAGGGATTCGGTGTTGTTGGTGGCGAAATCAACCCGCTTGTTGGCCACGGCGAGCGCATTGGTCTCGTGGTTGGCGTTGACGACACGCTTGTAGCAGGTCTTCGGATCGACATTGTTCTGGGCGAAGACGTAGTAGCTGGGCACTAGGAAGCCCGAGGTGGAGTTCGGGTCGCCGTTGCCGAAGTTGTAACCGGCATCGCACTTCAGGGCGTCCTCGAGCGAATTGATCGGGCTGTCCTTGTGGGCCAGCAGCAACGACCAGTAGCCCGGGTTGCCGGACACGTCGACAGTCTGGACAAAAACCTCGCCGTTGGCGCGGTCGACGGCTTCCATGGCGGACTTGTTGCCGTACCAGGCCACCTGCACCTTGTCGAAGCGCATCCCCTCGATGATGCCCGCATAGTCCGGCGCAAAGAACGCGTTCACCTTGACGCCGAGTTCCTCGCCCATGTCCTCGAGCAACGGCTCCCAGGCCTTGCGGAGGTTCTGGGACGATTCGGTCGAGATGATTCCGAAGTTGATTTCCTTCATCTCCTCGGCTGAAACCGTGCCGGCCGCGACGACGGTCGCGGTCGCCAAGGCCGTGGCGGCAAGCCAGTTGGTCGTTTTGCTCATTCTTGAGCTCCCTGTTGCTGGTGGGTTGAACGGAATGTGGAAGTAGCCACGCGGCTATTCGGCCGCGTAAGCCGGGACCGGGGTGTCGGGGCGTTCCTGCGCCGGTCGTTTGGGCCGCACGGGTGCCTGTGTCTCCGGCGCGGGTGCGGGCGCGGCCGACGGCATCGTCTCATCCATGATGAGTTCCTCGCTGTCCGCGCCGTAGAGTTCACGCAGGAACTCGGTCGTCAGGCGGCTGCTCGGCCCGTCGAAGACAACCTTTCCGTCACGCAGCGCAATCGTGCGCTCGCAGTATTTCTTGGCATAGGCGACCTGATGCAGCGACACGACGACGGTGATGCCGTCTTCGCTGTTGATGGTGGCGAGCGCATCCATCACCCGGCGTGCGGATTCGGGGTCGAGCGACGCGATGGGCTCGTCTGCGAGAAGCACCTCGGCCTGCTGCACCAGCGCCCGCGCAATGGCCGCGCGCTGCTGCTGGCCTCCCGACAGGGTCGAGGCCCGCTGGCCGGCGTACTGGTCCATCCCGACGCGTGCGAGCGCTTCCATCGCGAGCATCTTCTCGTCGTGCGTGAACCAGCCGATCGTGCCACGCCATTTCGGGATCCTGCCGAGCACACCGATAACAACATTCGTCAGGAGGCCCAGCCGGCCGACGAGGTTGAACTGCTGGAAGATGACCCCGATCCGCGAGCGGAGCCGGCGCGCCTCGGGGGTGATTTTGCCACCGATCTGTACCGTCTCGCCGAAGACCCGGACCTTGCAGCAACTGTCCTTGTCAGAGGCAACCAGCCCGGCGATATGTCGGATGAGCGTCGATTTGCCGGAGCCGGATGCGCCGATGAGCGCGATCATCTCGCCCGCCTCGACACCGATGCTCACTTCGTCGAGCGCCTTGTTGCGCCCGAAGGTCTTCGACAAGCTGTCTACGGAAATCGCGAGGTCGGCCATACGGTCTCTCCATCCGAATCAGGTTTCGATTCGGATGCGAACCTACGCATGGCCGCTTTCGCTCGAATGACGCGTAGATGTCCGTTCGGTGACAGGCCGCGTTGTCCACAACCGCGCGCATGGACAACCGGCCAATGTTCACGGTTTGGCCCTGCCTGTTCGTTTCGGTTTGATGACAGAACCGGGTCAGGCGCATTCTACAGACTCTCGAGAGATATCTGGACCCGGTCCGCGACGAACCGTCCGCGGCCGAATTCGATGGGATCGCCGTCCTGGTCGACGTTTACCGAATCGCAGATCAGGAGCGGGCGGGTGCGGGGCATTTCCAGCAATTCGGTCTCGTTGTCATGTGGCAGGCGGGCCGTCACACGGGTCGACTTGCGCCAGTAATCCTCGACGCCGGCCTCCGAGAGCGCCGCCGAAATCGAACCGGTTTGTGTGAACGCATCGATCAGGCCTGGGAACCGGCGCGCGGGAAAATAGTGCGAGCCGAGGCTGATCGGCACCTCGTCGGCCATGCCGACGGTCTCCAGCAGGATCACCTGGGTTCCGCGGCGCAACCCCAGGCCGCGTGCCACATCCCCATCCGCCGCAAACCGGCCGCTGCGGACAAGCCGGCCGGACGGTTCACGCGCCTGGCGGCGGATGTTCTCGCTGAACCGGGTGCGCTTGCCGACCGCATAGTCGATCGTACCGCCCTGCACGAAGGTTCCCCGGCCCTGCTCGATCCGCACCAGGCCCTTTTCCTCAAGTGCAGCGACAGCCCGGCGCAGGGTGTGACGGTTGACGCCGAAACGCTCCGCCAGCTCGTGCTCTGTCGGGAGGCGCCCACCAGGAGGAAAGTGCCGGTCGGAGATTTCCGCCTCGAGTTCCGCCGCGATCTGCCGCCAGAGCGCGACTCCCGACCCACGCGCCAGTTTGCTTGCCGCCATCCTGATCCGCCCCGTGTCATAAAAATTTCACGCGTTCGTCCTTTACAGGACACCGTCGGGACCGTATCAACGATAGATATAAACGTCTATACCTTTTTTGAGGCTTGTCTATGCCCCTCGATGACACGAACGCTGATCCGAATGCCGCGCGCAAGAGGTGGATGTCCGTGCTGTCCCGCGCCGGACGGGACGCGCTGGAAGATGCGTATGAGCGCCTCGACGCGGCTCCCGGGTACGGCCTCCTGCGCCCGCCCGAAACCGGCCTCGTCATGGTGCAGGGCCGCGCCAACGGCACCGGCCAGCGCTTCAACGCCGGCGAGATGACCGTCACGCGTTGCAGCGTGCGTTTGGGCGACGGAAGCGTCGGCCACGCCTATGTGGCCGGCCGGGACCGCCGTCATGCCGAACTCGCAGCCCTCTTCGATGCACTGCTGCAGGACCCCGCGCGATCCGCCGATCTGGAACGTGACGTGATCGTACCGCTCGCACGGGTGCAGCAGGACGCGCGCGAACGCACGCGGCGCAAGTCGGCCGCCACGAAGGTCGATTTCTTCACGATGGTGCGCGGGGAGGACCCGGCATGACGACGACCCAACCCAAACCCGCCAACGTTGCAAGCGGGGCCACGACCGGGATCGCGCCCGGCTTCAGCGACCCGGTGCATGAGTCGCAGGCCGTGTTCCGACAGATTCTGGAGGCGATGTCCCGCCCGGGCATGATCATGGGAATCGAGACCACGGCGGAAGCACCGGGCACCATGGCCGAGGGCATGGCCGCGCTGTCCCTGACCCTGCTCGACGGCGATACGCGCGTCTGGCTCGACGCGGCCCTGGCGGAACACGCAGCCGTCGCGGACTACCTGCGCTTTCACTGCGGCTGCCCCATTGTCCAATCGCCCTTCGACGCCGATTTTGCCTTGATCGGCTCGGTCGACACGCTGCCGCGCCTCGAGCGCTTCTCGCCGGGTACGGCCCAGTATCCCGAGCGCAGCGCCACTGTCGTCATTGAAGTGCCGAAGCTGACCGGCGGTCCGGCGACGGTCCTTACCGGCCCCGGAATCGAGACCACCCGGGACTTCGATCCGGTCGGGCTGCCCGACTGGTTCTGGAGCGCCTGGGCCGTCAACCGCGGCAGCTTCCCGCTCGGGATCGATGCCGTGTTCACCTGCGACGCCGAGTTCTGCGCACTGCCGCGCAGCACCCGGGTGGAGGCCTGACCCATGTATGTAGCTGTGAAAGGCGGCGAGACCGCCATCGACAACGCACACCGGCTGCTCGCCGAGGAACGCCGTGGCGATCCGGACGTGGCCGAGCTTGAACTCGCGCAGATTGACGAGCAGCTTGGCCTGGCCGTCGACCGCGTCATGACCGAAGGCTCGCTCTACGACCGGCGCCTTGCCGCGCTGGCGGTCAAGCAGGCGCGCGGCGACCTCGTGGAGGCGATCTTCCTGCTGCGCGCGTACCGCACCACCCTCCCTCGCTTCGGCGCGTCCGAGCCGATCGACACCGCGCAGATGACCATCCGGCGGCGCATCTCCGCCACCTACAAGGACCTTCCTGGCGGACAGGTCCTGGGCCCGACCTTCGACTACACCCACCGGCTGATCGACTTCGGCCTGGCCGAACCGGCGGGCGAACGGCTCACGGCCGAAGAAGCGGACGCCGGTCCGGACGCAGCCATGCCGCGGGTGAACGAGCTGCTGGAGTCGGAAGACCTGATGGAGCGGATCGCACCGCCCGCCGAAGACCCGGAACCGTTTGACCTGACGCGCGAACCGGTCGGCTTCCCCGCCGGCCGCGACCAGCGGCTGCAGAACCTCGCGCGAGGCGACGAGGGATTCCTGCTGGCGCTCGGCTACTCGACCCAGCGCGGATTCGGGCGCAACCACCCCTTCGCGGGCGAAATCCGAATGGGTGAGGTCACCGTCGGGTTCGTCCCGGAGGAACTCGGGTTCGAGATCGAGCTCGGCGACATCACCGTCACCGAGTGCCAGATGGTGACCCAGTTCACCGGCTCCCGCGAAGCCCCGCCGCAGTTCACCCAGGGCTACGGCCTGGCGTTCGGGTTCTGCGAACGCAAGACCATGGCCATGGCGCTGGTCGACCGCGCGCTGCGCGCCGACGAATACGGCGAAGCCGTCGAGCATCCGGCACAGGACGAGGAGTTCGTCCTCTATCACAGCGACAACGTGGAAGCGCAGGGCTTCGTCTCGCACCTGAAGCTGCCGCACTACGTGGATTTCCAGGCAGAGCTGACACTGGTGCGCCGGCTGCGTGCCGACCACGAAACCGCCAACCGGCAGGAGGCCGCCGAATGACCGCCCGAAAGAGCAAGCGCGCCGGTGACGAGACCGGCTACAACTTCGCCTACCTCGATGAGCAGACCAAGCGCATGATCCGGCGCGGCATCCTGAAGGCGGTCGCGGTGCCCGGATACCAGGTCCCGTTCGGCAGCCGCGAGATGCCGCTCCCCTATGGCTGGGGGACGGGCGGTATCCAGGTCACGGCCAGCATCATCGGACGCGACGATGTGCTGAAGGTCATCGACCAGGGGTCCGACGACACGACCAACGCGGTCAGCATCCGCGCCTTCTTCGCACGCACCGCCGGCGTGAACACCACGGAAGAAACGGCCAAGGCGTCCATCGTCCAGACCCGGCACCGCATCCCCGAGCGCAAGCTGCGGGCCGATCAGATCCTGGTCTACCAGGTGCCGATTCCGGAGCCGCTGCGCTTCCTCGAGCCGCGCGAAACCGAATGCCGGAAGATCCACGCCTGGTCCGAATATGGCGTGATGCATGTGAAGCTGTACGAGGACATTGCCCGGTTCGGGCGGATCACGACGGCCTACGCCTATCCGGTGCGCGTCGACGACCGCTACATCATGGACCCGTCTCCAATCCCGAAGTTCGACAACCCGAAAATGGACGACTGTCCGGCGCTGCAACTGTTCGGTGCCGGACGCGAGAAACGGCTCTACGCGATCCCGCCCTACACGAAGGTGACGAGCCTCGACTTCGAGGATCATCCCTTCGATATCGAGACCTGGGACGAGCCCTGCGCATTGTGCGGTGCAGACGATTCCTTCCTCGACGAGATCATCCTCGACGACAAGGGAAGCCGGATGTTCGTGTGTTCGGATTCCGATTTCTGTTCTGCCCGGCGCGCGGAAGGCCACACCGGCCCCATGGCGGACGACCCGCGGTTCGCCGATCCGGAACCCTCGCCGCGCGAGGAGGTCAGCCATGCCGGATGACCAGATGCTTCTCAGGGTCGAAGGAGTCACGAAATCCTTCGGCGCCGTTCGCGCCTGCCACGACGTCACGTTCGACCTCTGGCCCGGCGAGGTGCTCGGCATCGTCGGCGAATCCGGATCTGGCAAGACGACCCTGCTCAACTGTCTCGCCGGCCGGCTGGAGCCGGATTCCGGCACCGTGGCCTACCGCAACAGGGCCGACGAGCTTTCGGACATCTTCGCCATGTCCGAACCCGAACGCCGGATGCTGTCGCGCACCGACTGGGGCTTCGTTCACCAGAATCCGCGTGACGGGCTGCGTCTCGACATCACGGCCGGCGGCAACATCGGCGAGCGCATGATGATGGTCGGCGCGCGTCACTACGGAAACATCCGCACTGAGGCGGAGACCTGGATGGACCGGGTTGAACTCGACCTCGACCGGATCGACGCCGCGCCGCGAACCTTCTCGGGCGGCATGCAGCAGCGCCTCCAGATCGCGCGCAACCTCGTCTCCGGCCCGCGCCTCGTTTTCATGGACGAGCCGACCGGCGGCCTCGATGTGTCGGTGCAGGCGCGCCTGCTCGACCTCCTGCGCGAGCTCGTGCGAGAGCTGCGAGTCGCTGTCGTGATCGTGACCCACGACCTCGCCGTGGCGCGTTTGCTCTCCGATCGCCTCATGGTGATGCGGGACGGCACGGTCGTCGAAAGCGGGCTCACGGACCAGGTCCTCGACGACCCCCAGCACGAATATTCCCAGTTGCTTGTTTCCTCGATCCTGCAGGTGTGACCATGACGACGTCATCCATCATGCTCGACGTATCCGGGCTCTCGAAATCCTTCGTCCTGCATACCCAGGGCAGCGCCCGGATCGCCGTGTTCGACAACCTGTCCCTGCAGGTGCATGCCGGCGAGTGCGTCGCGCTCGACGGTCCGTCGGGCGCTGGAAAATCGACCTTGATGCGCATGCTCTACGCCAACTACCGAACCGATACCGGCGCAGTCCGCGTTCACCACCGCGGCACGATGGTCGATCTCGCCACCGCCCCGCCACGGACCGTGATCGATGTTCGCCGGCGCACACTCGGCTACGTCAGCCAGTTCCTGCGTGTCATCCCGCGGGTCTCCACGCTCGATGTGGTCGCCGAGCCGCTTCGCGCGCTCGGAACCGCCGGGGAAGAAGCCGACGAGCGGGCGCGCGGAATGCTGCAGCGCCTCAACGTGCCGGAGCGCCTGTGGGACCTCGCGCCCGCGACCTTTTCCGGCGGAGAGCAGCAGCGGGTCAACGTGGCGCGCGGTTTCGTCGCCGAACTGCCGGTGCTATTGCTCGACGAACCCACCGCGTCGCTCGATGCCATAAATCGGCAATGTGTCGTCGATCTAATAGGCGAAGCCAAATCGCGCGGTGCGGCGATTGTCGGCATCTTCCACGACCGGAGGGTGCGCGATGATGTTGCGGACCGCGTTTTCGACATGAGCGAAACCCTTGCAGCCGGTGGAGCCGCCGCATGAGCGCCGAACAGATATTCAAGAACGCCCGGATCGTCCTGCGCGACGAGATCATCGAGGGCACCGTGCAGCTCAACGGCACGCAGATCGCCGATGTCTCTTCCGGCACGACGTCGGTCTCGGGTGCGAGCGATCTCGAGGGCGACTACCTGATGCCCGGACTGATCGAGATGCACACGGACCACATGGAAAAGCACATGGTCCCGCGCCCCGGCGTTCACTGGCCCGACCCCGTCGCCGCGGCTCTGGCGCATGACGTGCAGGTCGCAGGGGCGGGAATCACCACGGTCTATGACGCGATCTCGGTGGGGACGTACCGTGAAGGCAGCGTTCGCAAGGCAATCCTGCAGCGCGCCATCGACGCGGTAAATGACGGCAAGGCGAAGGACGTGTTCCGGGCCGATCACCTGATCCACCTGCGCTGCGAGGTCAGCGACCCGGACCTGGTCGACCTGGCCGAGGATTTCATCGACCTGCCGAACGTCGCGCTCGTCTCTGTGATGGACCATACCCCCGGCCAGCGCCAGTGGCGCGACCTTTCGAAGATGAAGCAGTTCCACAGCGCCGACGACATGTCCGACGACGCACTGCAGGCCTATGTGCAGGAACGCGTCGAACTGCAGGCACAATACGCGTCCGCCCACCGGCACGCCGTGGTCCAGATGTGCCAGCAGCGCGGCCTGCCCATGGCCAGCCACGACGACACGACGCCTGAACATGTGCGCGAGGCGGTTGCCGACGGGATCGTGATCTCCGAGTTCCCGACAACCCGCGAGGCCGCCGAAGCAGCACGGGAGAAGGGCATGATGATCATCATGGGCGCACCGAACGTCGTGCGGGGCGGTTCGCACTCGGGCAACGTCTCGGCGATCGATCTCGCCGAGGCCGGTCTGCTCGACGGGCTTTCGTCGGACTATGTTCCGTCGAGCCTGCTTCAGGCAGTGTTTCAGCTGAACGGGCGGATCGACCTGCCCATCCCCGAGGGGGTCGCCACCGTTTCGGCGAACATCGCCGAGGCGGTCGGTCTCGACGACCGGGGCGAGATCGCACCCGACAGGCGCGCCGACCTGATCCGTGTGAAGGCGATCGAGGACATGCCGGTGGTCCGTGAGGTCTGGCGCGAGGGCCGTCGGGTCGTTTGACCCGGCCCGGCTGCGCGATGACGGAACGCTTCGCGATCTACTTCGCGCCTGGCCGCGACACCCGGCTGTGGGAGTTCGGCACGTCATGGCTGGGCCGCGACCCTGAAACCGGGAACAACATCCAGCAGCCCGCGATTGCCGACGTCACAGCCGTCGACCTCGAATCGGTCACCCGGTCACCACGGCGCTACGGCTTCCATGCAACCCTGAAGCCTCCGTTCACGCTTGCGGATGGCACGTCGCAAGATCGACTGGACGAGGCCCTGACGCGTTTCGCCCGCGATCGCATTCCCTTCGACGCACCGCCTCTGAGGTTCGGGCTGCTTGACGGCTTTCTGGCGCTCGTCCCGTCGGCGCCGGCACCCGCGTTGTCGGAGCTCGCGGCGGCCTGCGTTCAAACATTCGAGCCGTTTCGCGCACCCCTCAGCCGGGAGGCGATCACCCGTCGCCGTCACGATGCACTGACGGCTCGCCAGGACGCCAACCTCCTGGAATGGGGCTACCCCTACGTCATGGAAGATTTCCGCTTCCACATGACACTGACGGAACGGCTCGACGCACAAACCGGATCCGACCTTGCGGACGCTCTCAACGCGCAGATGCGTCCCCTCATCGAGACTCCTGTGGCGGTCGACGGAATCGCCCTGTTCCACGAACCGGTATCGGGTGGGCCGTTCCGTCTCCTGCGGCGCTACCCCTTCACACCGTGAACGCCCGCGCGGTTCACACCTCGGCGGAAAAACGTGCTGTCAGTGCCTCCAGCGAATACGATTCACGCTGAAGGCTTTGCGCCTCCGCGACCAGACGTGCGCGCAAATCCTGGTCCCCGACCAATCTGCGACACGCAGCGGCGAAGTCTTCGGGCGTGTCGGCGATCAGCAGGTGCCGGTCATGTTCGACCGACAAACCCTCGGCACCGAGCGTCGTCGAGACGACAGGTACGCCTTGCGCGAACGCCTCGAGAATCTTGATCCGCGTCCCGCCGCCTGCCCGCACGGGGACCGCGGCGACCGCAGCCTCCATATAGAGCGGCGCGACATCCGGGGGATCGGCGATCACCGTTATTCCCGGGAGGTCCGACATTGCCATCACGGACTCGTCGGGCCCGGAACCGGCGATGACGATTTGCAGCGGGTCGGCGCTGTCAGCGCGCAGGAGCGGTGCCACGGACCTTCCGAGCCAGAGCGCACCGTCCACGTTCGGCAGGTAGCTCAGGTTTCCGACCATCAGGACCGTGCGGCCGGGGGATGAGCGTCCGGTTTCGGAAACGCGGGCCGGCGATCGCACCACGTTCGGCAGGACGTCCACGAACACCTCAGGGTTGCGTCCGGAAATCCGCAGTGCATCGACCGGGGACGCGGCAAAGATCATGTCGAAGCGCGGCATCCATTCCTCTTCCCAGGTGGCGTACTGGCGCGCCGTGAGCTCCTCGAGGGTGGCATACTCCAGGTTTCCGTAGGCGCGCAGCAGGGCCGCAAACCGGCGCCGGGCCTCCACGTCGTCGTCGTCTGAATCGAGGAATGACATCGGCGCATTCGGCACCCCAAGAAACCGCGCAGCCAGCGGTGCCATGTACTGGCGCAGCACGAACACGGCATCGATCCCGCGATCGCCGAACAGATCGAAGACGGCGTCCGGAGCGGTATCGACGCGATATGCCACCTGCCGCGGCCGCCCGAGGGCCCGCAATGCCGCCTGTTGTTTTGCCCCTGACGGCAGCACGACGGCTGCAGTGTAGGCCGGGTCCAGGAATTCCGGATATGCGAGCTCCCGGCAATCCGCGACGAGAGAGGAGAGCGCAGGCTCCAGCGTTCGGCCCGCGACGCCGCCGACGGCAAGAACCGCGACATGAACCTCCCAGGCCGCACTCAGGGCCTCGACCAGATTTCCCGCCCGCATGGCCAGGCCGTTGCCGCCTGTGGCCGGCATTACCGGTGAAATGAAGAGCAGCCGGCCCTTGTTTCCGTCAGGCATAGAGTTCCGGTTCGGGTGCGGCACGATCGAGGATCATGTCCGACGCCTTCTCCGCAATCATCACGGTCGGCGCGTGGGTGTTGCCGCCGACGAGGGTCGGCATCACGGATGCGTCCACCACCCGCAGGCCGGCCACGCCCTTGACGCGCAGGTTTCCATCCACCACCGCGCCGTCGTCGGCACCCATGCGGCAGGTTCCGACCGGGTGATAGACCGTCCCGCCTGTCGCACGGATGAACGCGTCGATCTCCGCGTCGGTCCGGGGAGCGTCGTCGGGCCAGATTTCCCCGTCGCTCAGGCGTGCGAGCGAGGGCTGGTGCATGACATCGCGCATGGCCTTGAAGCCCTCGCGCAAGGTCCGCCGATCTCCATCCGTCGACAGGTAGTCCGGACCGATCGCGGGCGCATCGGCAGGGTCGGCCGACCGGAGGCGGATCGCACCCCGGCTCTCGGGCCGGAGCTGGCAGGCATGACACATGAATGCATCGGGCCGCGTGTGGTCCTGTGAGTGTCCGGCGAAGGGGCGTCGGATCAGCGACAGCAGATTGCCGGCACTGAAATGAAACTGCACATCCGGCATCTCGAGGCTGTCGGACGTGCGGATGAACGCCCCGCCTTCGAGCGGGAATCCCGCGGCCGGCCCCGAGCGCGTCAGGAACGCGCGCGCGATCGAGACCGCGCCATGCTCGGTCCGGACCAGGCGGTCGGTCAGCGTCGTCGTTTTCGAAGCATGGACCGTGTGGACACAGAGGTGGTCCTGCAGGTTCCGGCCGACCTCCGGCCGGTCGAGCCGGGGCGCAATGCCAACCTCTTTGAGCTCGTCCGCGGGGCCGATCCCGGACAGCATCAGGAGCTGCGGCGAATTTACCGCACCACCCGAGAGGATCACCTCGCGCGCCGCGCGGACATCGTGCGTGCGGCCGTCCCGCCGATATCGCACGCCAATGGCCTGCTCACCCTCGAACAGCACCCGCTCGGTCAGTGCTCCAGTGACGACGGTCAGGTTCCGCCGACCCAGAACCGGCTTGAGATAGGCGGCGGCCGCGCTCCAGCGCCGTCCGTTGCGGATGTTGAACTGGTAGCGGCCGAACCCCTCCTGCTCGGGGCCGTTGAAGTCCGGGTTCGCCGGGTAACCGGCCTCGGTACCGGCCGCGACGAAGGCATCGAACAGGACGTGGTCGTGGGCCGCGTTGCTCACGGTCAGCGGCCCGTCGGCACCGTGAAACGCATCGGCACCGCGCACATTTCCCTCGGCGCGCTTGAAATAGGGGAGCACGTCCGCGAACGACCAGCCTGCCAGGCCCTGCTGGCGCCAGAGATCGTAGTCCCGGGCGTGGCCCCGGATGTAGACCATCCCGTTGATCGAGGACGAGCCCCCCAGCATCTTGCCACGGGGCCAAAGGATGCGACGGCCGTCGAGATGGGGCTGGGGTTCGGTCTCGTATTGCCAGTTGAAACGCGGCTTCGGGATGATTCGGCTGTTGCCGACCGGTATGTGGATCAGCGGATGGGCGTCGCGCGGCCCGGCCTCCAGCAGGAGCACCCGGATCTCCGGATCGGCGCTCAGGCGGTGCGCCAGAACGCAGCCCGCGCTGCCCGCGCCGACAATCACGAAGTCGTATTCCTGATGAAGCGCCATTCGTTCCTTATGATTCACATTCGACGTGAAATCTCATTGACTTTTTCCCCGATCTGACCTTTTCTAACGGGAGTTGCTGCGGCGACCCTGGCTTCTGGCCTGGAACGAATTTCTTCGGCGTTTTCAACAATATATGCCGATTTCAGCCCGCTGAAAAATGGGTGGAAATTCGTTTCTGCGGCACAAAAGGTCCAGAACGGCAAATCCTCGACGGACGCACCCGAAGACGTCCGCGAAAATACAGGTCGGTCCGCGATCCGCTTTGATCGTGCGACCGGAAAGGAACGAGGTTGTGAGCGAGAGTAGTCCTGAAATGCAGTCGTCGAACGCGGTTGCTGCCGAAAGCAGTGACGCGGAACTCGAGCAGTTCGGCCGCGAGCGCGCCTCCGGCGATGCACCGCGCGAGCGCGCGTGCATGATGTGCGGCACCAAGTTCGAGAGTGAAGGTTGGCACAATCGCCTCTGCGGCAGCTGCCGCAAGCGCAGCGCGCCGCTCGGGTAGCACACGCCCGTCACCCGTCCGCGATCTTCCGAAAGATCGCCGAGAAGTCCAAACCGTCGTTTCCCGCGTCTGCGAACGCCTCGTACAGGTCGGTGGCCTGTGCGCCCAGAGGCGTGTTCGCGCCACTCGCGGCGACGGCTTCCTGTGCCAGCTTCAGGTCCTTCAGCATCATCGCGACGGTAAATCCGGCTGCGTAGTCCCTGTTCGCAGGCGACGCCGGCACGGGTCCCGGCACCGGGCAATAGCTGGTCATCGCCCAGCACTGGCTCGTCGCCGTCGATGCGATGTCGAACAGCTTCTGCCGGTCGAGTCCCAGCTTGTCGGCGAGCGCGAACCCTTCGGACACGGAGATCATCTGGATGGCCAGCATAAGGTTGTTGCAGACCTTTGCAGCCTGACCGGCACCGGCGGCGCCGGCATGAAAGATGTTCTTGCCCATGGTCGCGAGGACCGGCTCGGCGCGCGCAAAGGCAGTATCCGTTCCACCGCACATGAAGGTCAGCGTCCCGGCTTCGGCGCCGCCGACCCCGCCCGAGACCGGGGCGTCGATCATCTCCAGACCGCGCTTTTCGGCTTCGGCAATCAGGTCGCGGGCCGTCGTCACGTCGATGGTGGAACTGTCGATCAACAGCGTGCCCTCTTCAACGACATCCATCACCTTGTCGTCCTCGAGGAACACCGAACGCGCATGCTTGCCCGCCGGCAGCATCGTGATCACGATCTCGGCCCCCCCGGCAGCGGACGCTCCGGATTCGGCTCCCTGCGCCCCCGCGTCCACGGCCCGCGCGACGGCGTCCGCGACGATATCGAACGCGCGCACCTCGTGGCCGGCCTTGACCAGGTTGGCAACCATCGGGCCGCCCATGTTGCCCAGTCCGATAAATCCGATCTTCGACATATGTGCCTCCCGCTTTTTTTAGGACAGTTGAAACTCTTGGAAATCGGGCTCGCCGTCCGCCGGTGCGAAATACCGCTCGACTTCTGCCTCATCGACGGCGGCCAATGAATCCGGGTTCCACCGGGGCGCGCCGTCCTTGTCGATCACGACGGCGCGTATCCCCTCGAAGAGGTCGTGCCCGCGAAAGAACCGATCGGCGAGCCTGAACTCCATCTGCATGATGTCCGCGATGGACGGCATCCCGGGGCCGGCGCGAAGTTGCCGGCAGGTCACCTTCAGCGCTGTCGGGGATTTTTGCAAAAGGGTTTCGATCTGGGCTTGCGCCCACTCGCCCCCATCGCGTTCCAGGTTCGCGACGATGTCTTCCACACGGTCGCCGGCGAAACACGTGTCGATGGCGTCGCGGAATTCTGCGAGCGGCGCATCACCCGCGCTCGTTGATACCTCCTTCAGGATCGCATTGATCGAATCCCGGTCGAGCGTGGTGGCGTCTGCCAAGGTCGCGAGCAGCTCCTCGTTGCAGGACGAATCCACAAGCGTGTCCGCGATCCCGGCGTAAAGGCAGTCGGCTGCGCGCATGCGGTATCCCGTAAGGCCCAGATACATTCCGATCTGGCCCGGGCATACCGGAAGGAACCAGCTTGCTCCCACGTCGGGAAACAGCCCGATCCCGGTCTCCGGCATGGCGAACATGGTTCGTTCACTGACGATGCGGTGGGAGCCATGCACCGACATCCCGACACCCCCGCCCATGGTGATGCCGTCCATGAATGCCAGGTAGGGTTTCGGGTAGGTATGGATAGCCACATTCAGGGCGTATTCGGCCGCGTAGTAGGTGGGGCCGAAATCCGTGCCCCGTCCCTCGTAGAGGTCGCGGATATCACCGCCTGCGCAAAAGGCTTTGTCGCCGGCACCCCGGATCACCACGGCATCGACATCATCATCCTCGGTCCAGGCGAGCAACTGCGGATGGATCGCCTGCACCATTGTAAGCGAAAGCGCGTTGAGCGTTTTCGGACTGTTGAGCGTGATCAGGCCAAGCCGCCCGCGCTGTTCGAGCAGGACCTCCGGTTCGTCGTTCATCGGACCTCTACTACTGCCGCAGCACGTCGCGCGAGATAATCACGCGCATGATTTCGTTGGTGCCCTCCAGGATCTGGTGCACCCGCAGGTCACGCAGATAGCGCTGGATCGGGAATTCCTTCAGGTAGCCGTATCCGCCGTGCAGCTGCAACGCCTGGTTGACCACGTCGAAGCCGGTGTCGGTCGCAATGCGCTTGGCCATCGCCGCGGCAACCGTCGTGCCGTGCATGGCGTTGTCCAGCATCCAGGCCGCGCGGTGGATCATCAGCCGCGCCGATTCCAGCTCGGTCGCCATATCGGCAAGTCGGAACTGCAGTGCCTGGAAATCGGCGATCGGCTGGCCGAACTGCTTGCGCTCCTTCATGTACTCGCGGCTGGCATCGAGGCAGGCGCGCGCGCCGCCGACCGAGCAGGCGCCGATGTTGAGCCGGCCCCCGTCGAGCCCCTTCATGGCGATCTTGAAGCCGTCTCCCTCCGCACCGACCAAGTTCTCGACCGGGACCCGACAGTCCTCGAAGATGACGGCGGCGGTCGGCTGGCTGTTCCAGCCGAGCTTCTTCTCCAGCTTGCCGAAAGAGAGCCCAGGCGCGTCCTTCTCCACGACAATGCAGGAGATGCCGTCCGGTCCGTCACCGCCCGTACGCACCATGCAGACATAGACGTCGGAAGCGGATCCGCCCGAAATGAAGGCTTTCGACCCGTTGATCACATAGTGGTCGCCGTCGCGCTCGGCGCGGGTACGCAGGGACGCCGCGTCGGAGCCCGCGCCCGGTTCGGTCAGGCAGTAGCTGGCGAAATGCTCCATCGTCATGAGCTTCGGCAGGTAGCGGCCGCGCAGGGCGTCGTTGCCGAACGCGTCGATCATCCAGGCGCACATGTTGTGTATCGAGATATAGGCCGCGGTCGACGGACACGCCGCGGCCAGCTCCTCGAAGATGATGGCCGCATCGAGCCGGCCGAGCCCGGATCCGCCATGTTCCTCGCCGCAGTAGATGCCCGCGAGTCCCAGCGCGGCCGCGGATCGGAGCGCATCGACGGGGAAAATGTTCTCCTCGTCCCATTCCTCGGCATGCGGCAGTAGCTCTTCCGCAGCAAAGCCGCGCGCCATGTCCTGGATGGCGATCTGTTCCTCGGATAGCTGGAAGTCCACGACCTCCCCCTCGATCTTTCTTGATTTGGCGCGATCCTACCGGCTCGCCCGACACGAACCAATCCCTGCGCCGGTTTCCGCTACAATGGGCGGGAGGAGAATCAATCATGTCCGACAGCCGCCGCCTGATCCTGCTGACCGTGAAGGAAAACGTCAGCCTTACCGCGCTCGATGCCGAGACCGGCGAGACCGCAGCCGTGGTCGAGGTCGGCACCCGCGACACCTCGAAGCCGCACGAGATCACGCTGTCGAAGGACGGAACGAAAGCCTTCGTGTCGCTCTACGGCAGCGCCGACTACGGGCCGAACGTGCCGGACAACCGCATCGCTGTCGTCGACCTGCCGTCCATGTCCCTCCACGGGCATGTCGACCTGAACCTGTACAAGGGCCCGCACGCGCTGGTGACCGGCGCCGACGGGAAGATCTGGGCGACGGTCGACCACAGCCGATGCGTTGTGGTGATCGACCCGGACACGCTGGAGATCGAGCACGCGCTCTGGCTCGAGGTGCCGGGGCACTTTTTCGCCATGGCCCCCGACGCGAACACGCTCTACGCGTCCGCCAAGGAATATCCGGTCATCGTCGAGATAGATATGGCCGCGCGGGAAATCACCGGCCGGATCCCGGTGCCGGTGGGCGCACAGGCGATCCGGGTTTCGGCCGACGGCAAGCATCTGTTTGTCGGGGATTTCCACCGCCCCCTGCTGCACGTGGTCGACACGGCAGCCCGCGCCGTCGTCGAAACCCACCAGATGGCAGGCGTGCCCGGCTGGCCGTTCGTCTCGCCCGACGGCAAGCACTTGGCCGTCACAACCTACAACGAGGATGACAACGAGGGCTTTCTCGAACTGTTCGACGCCGACACGCGCGCACTTCGAACGTCACTGCCGCTACCGGGCGAGCCGTTCCACGTGCTTTTCACCGACGACAGCCGCCACCTCTATGTGGTGCAGGCCGACGGCGATCTGCCGAAGGTGGACATCGCCGCCGCTGAGATCGTGGACGGCGGGTTCAACGCGGGCGGGACGATGCCCGAGGCGATGGTCTACTGGGAGGGGCCGTCGGACTGACGGGCCTGCCCGATCAGGTGACCGTCAGCGCGCCGTCCACAAGCAGGAGGTGGCCGTTGACGTAGTCCGACGCCGGATTGGCCAGGAAGGCCACCGCGGCCGCCGTGTCCTCCGGCTCACCGAAACGCCCCGCCGGGATACGGCTGAGGTTCCACTCGCGCCAGTCCTGGTCGGCCGCGAAGCCGGCCGCGCGGTGCTTCGTCTCCACCGCGCCCGGGCCGACCGCATTCACGCGGATGCCGTACTCCGCCCAGTCGGCAGCCAGGTGCCGTGTGATGCCCGCGACCGCGGCCTTGGAGATGCCGTAGACCGAGACCCGGGGCACGCCGATCACGGCGAAGGTCGAGGCGATGTTCACGATCGAGCCGCGGCGGCCGGTGTCGACGAGGTGCCGGGCGAAGCGCTGGGACATGAAATAGCAGCCGCGCACATTGATCGCCTGGACATTGTCAAACTCCTCCGGCTCAACCTCCAGCGCGCGCTTGGTGAGCGGCACGCCGGCATTGTTCACCAGCACATCGATCTTGCCCATGTTCTCGACCGTCGAGGCGATCGAGGCATCGATGCTGTCGATGTCGCGCACGTCCAGCGCCACGGCATGGGCGCGCCGGCCGTGGCCCTCGATCAGTTTCACCGTGTCATCCAGGTCCTCGACCTTGAGATCGGTCACGGCCACGTCGAAGCCGTCGCGCGCCAGATAATCCGCCGTCGCCTGGCCCAGCCCGTAGGCCGCGCCGGTGACCAGCGCCACCATGCCTTCTGCCGATGCCATTTTCTCTACTCCCCCTGTTCAGTCCTTGTCCGCCAAGTGGCGGTAGATTTCCGTGAAGTCGCTGCCCGGCCGCGCCGCGTCCACATCCTTCCAGAGCGACGAGACCGCCGAGCCGATTGCATCGGGCGTTCCTGCCACACGAACCTGTTCCAGGTACAGCGCCACGTC
>JAEPNS010000230.1:0-259 GCA_017643325.1 Alphaproteobacteria bacterium
ATCACCGGGCTGTGGCCGGACAGCAGGAACAGCTTGTCACAGCCCTGAAGCCCCGCCTCGATGCTCGCCGCGTCGGCCAGGTCGGCCTGCACCAGCTCGACATCGCCGCCGAGCGTCTCGCGCGCCTTCTCCGTGTCGCGTACCAGGCAGCGGAAGTCCGCGCCCTTCTCCTTGAGGGACGCGACCAGCGCGCGGCCGGTCATCCCCGTGGCTCCGATAACCCCAATCATGTCGTTCTCTCCCGTCGATATGGTTCGTG
>JAEPNS010000230.1:269-5907 GCA_017643325.1 Alphaproteobacteria bacterium
CCATACGGTGCCGTATGGAAGGAGTATCTGGTTCACGTTCGCGTGGGGTCAAGCGAAGGGGAGAGATTTTTCAGACCAGCCAGGCGAGCAGCACCGAAAGCGTGAGAATCCCGCCCGCCGTGGACAGCACGACCGACGTCCCGGCCCGCGCGACATAGACGCCATAGGTCTGCGCCACGACGAACACCATCAGCCCGCCCGGCAGCCCGGCCGCCAGCGTCACCACCGCCGTTTCCAGCGGCGACAGCGCGAACACGAAATGGGCGACGGCGAACACCACGACGGGGTGCACGACGAGCTTCACGACCGACATGGTCATCGCCTGGGGCACGTTGCCCTCCACCCGGAAGCGTGCCAGCGAGGCGCCGAGCGCGAACAGCGCCGCCGGGATCGCGGCGTCGGCCAGCATGTCGATGATGACGGCGAACGGCCCCGGCAGACCCAGCCCCGCCGCCGACCAGCCCAGCCCGACGAGGATCGCGATCACCACGGGGTTGGTCGCGATGGCGTGCCACGCCGCCCGCCCGGCATTGGCCCACCCGGCCCCTGTCGATCCCGAGGGGCCGGATTTCGCCATGTCGTGCAACACGAGAAACAGCGTCACGAAGATCAGCGAGTGGAAGGTGATGACCACCATCAGCGGCACCACCCCCGCCTCGCCCCAGGTCGCGAACACCAGCGGGATGCCGATCAGCCCGGTGTTGGAGAACATCCCGCCCATGGCGAACGACGCCGCCTCGCCGCCCGACAGCCCGTAGACCCAGCGCCCGAACGCCAGCGCGCCGCCCGCCACCGCGAAGGTTCCGGCGTAGTAGGCGAAGGCCACGTCCGGGTTCAGCGCCTCGAACGGCGAGGACTTCACCAGCGTGCGGAACAGCAGCGCCGGCACGGCGACATAGAGCACGAAGTTGGTCAGCCCCGTGACCGCGGCCTCGGGAAACAGCCGCGACTTCCCCCCGACGACCCCGAGCCCGATCAGCCCGAAGATCGGCAGCACGATGGAGAGGACGGGGATCATGCCGGCCTACAGCCCGTCATGCCCGCACTTGTTGCGGGCATCCACGTCGCAATGACACGACGCGTTCATACGAGCGTGTCATAGAGGTCGTTCCACTCAGGATTTCCGGAAAGAATCAGGTTAACCCGCCAGGCGCGCGGCCAGTGCTTGATTGTTTTCTCACGCTGAATCGCAACGGATATGTCCTCGAACGCCTCCGCATAGACCAGCCGCTTCAGCCCATATTTCTTTGTAAACCCTTCGACCAGCCCTTCGCGATGTTCCCAGGCGCGACGCGCGATGTCTCCCGTGACACCTACATACAAAGTTCCGTTGGGCCGGTTCGTCATGATGTAGACCCAGCCGCCAGACATCGCAGCTCACGAGTTTCAATTCGAAGACCGCGGATCATCCACCACGTGGATGCCCGCAACAAGTGCGGGCATGACCGAGGATCACGAACCTAACCCCCCAGCTTCTCCTGAAGCATCTGGTTCACCATCTGCGGGTTGGCCTTTCCCTGGGTCGCCTTCATCACCTGGCCGGTGAACCAGCCCGCGACCTTGGTGTTGCCGGAGCGGTACTGGTCGGCCTGCTCGGGGTTGTCGGCGATGATCTGGTCCACGATGGCGGAGATTTCGCCGGTGTCGCTGATCTGCTTCAGGCCCTTTTCCTCGACGATCGCGGCGGCGTCCCTGCCGCTGTCCCACATGTCGTCGAAGACGTCCTTGGCGATCTTGCCCGAGATGGTGCCGTCGGCGATCAGGTCGAGCATGCCACCGAGCTGGCTCGCACTCACCGGGCTGTCCGCGACCTCAAGGTCATCCGCGTTGAGGCGGCGGAAAAAGTCTCCCGTCATCCAGTTGGCCGCGATCTTGGGATCGCGCCTGGCGCCACCGGCATCGACGACGGCCTCGTAGAAGTCCGCCGTCTCACGGTCGGCGACCAGCAGGCCCGCGTCGTAATCGCTCAGGCCGAACTCGGCGGCGAAGCGCGCGGCCTTCCTGTCGGGCAGTTCCGGCAGGTTTGCCGCGATCTCGTCGACGAAGGCCTGTTCGAGCACCACCGGCAGCAGGTCCGGGTCCGGGAAGTAGCGGTAGTCGTGGGCCTCTTCCTTGGAGCGCATCGAGCGGGTCTCGCCCCGGTCCGGGTCGAACAGGCGGGTCTCCTGCTCGATCTCGCCGCCCTCCTCGAGAATCTCGATCTGGCGCCGCGCCTCGTGGTCCACGGCCTGGCGGACGAAGCGGATCGAGTTCACGTTCTTGATCTCGCAGCGGGTGCCGAGCTCCTCGCCCGGGCGGCGCACCGACACGTTCACGTCGGCGCGCAGCGAGCCCTCCTGCATGTTGCCGTCGCAGGTGCCGAGATAGCGCAGGATCGAGCGCAGCTTTGCGAGGTACGCCGCCGCCTCGCCCGCCGAACGGATGTCGGGCTTGGAGACGATCTCCATCAGCGCCACGCCGGAGCGGTTGAGGTCGATGCAGGTCGCATCGGCCCGGCGGTCGTGGACCGACTTGCCCGCGTCCTGCTCCAGGTGGATCCGCACGATGCCGACCTCGAACGCCTCGCCGTCCTCGCGCTCCACGTGCACGACGCCCTCGCCGACGATGGGGTCGGAGAACTGGCTGATCTGGTAGCCCTGCGGAAGGTCCGGATAGAAATAGTTCTTCCGGTCGAAGACCGAGCGCAGGTTGATCTGCGCGTTCAGGCCCAGACCGGTCCGCACCGCCTGCCGGATCGCCGCCTCGTTGAGCACCGGCAGCATGCCCGGCATCGCAGCGTCGACCAGGCTGACCTGGGTGTTCGGCTCCGCGCCGAAGGCCGTCGGGGCACCGGAGAAGAGCTTCGATTCCGACGAGACCTGGGCGTGCACCTCCATACCCACGATGACCTCCCACGGGCCGGTCTTGCCCTCGATCAGGTCGTCGGAGTTGTGCCCGATCCGCGAGGTGATATGCCCCGCAAGGTGCCCGGGAACGGCGTCGGTGTCGGTGGTCTGGGTCATCCGCGTTTTCTAGTGCGTCGGCGGGACGGCGGCAATACCGACGGACGCGATCCGGCAGTGCGTCACCCCTGCAGGGCCTGGATAGCGACGCCGGCAGCGAAGATCACGACCAGCGCAACGCTCTCGAATCCTATGCCGCCCAGCCCCTTGCGCTCGCGACGGACGAGACCGACAAGCAGCGTCGCGGTCATCAGGATTGCCCAGGCAACGAGGAACAAATCGCGCGGGCCGACCGCGTGATAGAGCGAGCCGTCGCGGTAGGCAACGTCCGAGGCCACGAGGAACAGCACGTCGAACGTATTGCCGCCGATGATCCCTCCAAGGGCCAGCTGGAGCGCGCCGCGCCGCACGGCGGCGATGGTCGTGACCAGCTCCGGCAGCGATGTGGTCACGGCTGTGAACAGCGCACCGACGAGCGTTTCGGACAGGCCCGCCCAGCCGGCAATCGTCACGCCCGCATTCGCCAGCACCCAGCCGGTCGCGCCGAGGATCGCCGCGAGGATCGCGAACTCGGTTACGAGCCGGGCGAGCGGCGGGAGATCCGTGTCGTCCGGAACATCCTCATGGGTGTCGTCGGTCTTGCGCGGCGTCCACATGGGTTTCGCCCTGGCATCGCCGGTCAGACGCAGGCCGAAGATGTAGACGACCAGCAGGACGGGCGTGACCGGGTGCACGGCCAACAGCGAGACGTCCGGTGCGAGCATCGCGAAGGCGGGCAGCGCAAGAAGGACAATGAGGATTCCCGTCTGCAGCAGCACCTGCTCGGTCGATGCGGCGTGTTCGAGGTTTGCCTTGCGGTAACAGATGTCGGCGACCGCGAGGAAAAACGTCTGCGCCGCGATGCCGCCCAGTGCGTTGGAGAAGGCCAGCTCCGGGTGACCCCCGGCGGCCGCGGTGATCGAGGTGACGACACCGGGCAGCGAGGTGGCCGCGCCCAGCAGGATCGCGCCGATGAGAACCTCACCCAGTCCTGTCCGGTCGGCAAGCTTGTCGGCAACGCCGGACAGCCGGACGCCGGCGGTCAGGATCACAGCCGCGGATACCGCGAACGCAATCAGTGCATAGGTCGGATCGTCGAGCACGGTCCGCAATCCCCTCTCCCGTCAGAAAGATGAACGGACGGGGACGGCAAGCGTTCCGGGCGCCGGTCTACGGGCGCGCGTGGAAGCCCGCGGCGCTTTCGAGCACGTCGGCGGCGCGAAGAAGCGTTTCCTCACCGAAGGCCGGGCCGATCAAATGCAGGCCGAGTGGCAGGCCGTCGCCCGAAAGCCCTGCGGGGACCGAGATCGCGGGCAGTCCGGCCATCGACGCCGGCACGGTGAAGATGTCGTTGAGATACATGGCGATCGGATCGTCCTGCTTCTCGCCGATGGCGAACGCGGCACTGGGCGTCGTCGGGGTCAGCACCACGTCGCAACTCTCGAACGCCGAGCGGAAGTCGTCGGCGATGCGGGTGCGCACGCGCTGGGCCTTCAGGTAGTAGGCGTCGTAGTAGCCCGCCGAGAGCACATAGGTGCCGATCATCACCCGGCGCTTCACCTCGGCACCGAAACCTTCCGCGCGCGTGCGCTCGTAGGTGTCGGTCAGGTCCTCGCCGTCGACCCGAAGCCCGTAGCGCATGCCGTCGTAGCGCGCGAGGTTGGACGACGCCTCGGCCGGTGCAACGATGTAGTAGGCCGGCAACGCGTATTTCGTGTGCGGCAACGAGATATCGACGATCTCCGCGCCCGCGTCGCGGAGCCAGCCGACGCCGGTCTGCCAGAGCGCCTCGATCTCGGCCGGGGTGCCGTCCATCCGGTACTCGGCGGGCACACCGACGCGCAGGCCCCGGATATCCCCGGTGAGTGCTGCGGCATAGTCGGGCACGGGCAGGTCGACGCTGGTCGAATCCTTCGGGTCGTATCCCGCCATGCCGCCCAGCATGATGGCCGCATCGCGCACCGTGTGGGTGAGCGGCCCCGCCTGGTCGAGCGACGAGGCGAACGCGATCATTCCCCATCGCGAGCAGCGCCCGTAGGTTGGCTTCAGGCCGACGATGCCGCAGAACGCGCCCGGCTGGCGGATCGAACCGCCGGTATCGGTCCCGGTCGCGCCCGGCGCCAGCCGCGCGGCCACGGCCGCCGCCGATCCGCCCGAAGAGCCGCCGGGCACCAGGTCCTTGCCCGCCGCGTCGCCCGACGCCGCCTTCCACGGGCTGATCACCGGGCCGTAGGTGCTGGTGACGTTCGCCGAACCCATTGCGAACTCGTCCATGTTCGTCTTACCGAGCATGACCGCACCCGCGCCCCAGAGGTTTCGGGTGACGGTCGACTCATAGGTCGGCCGGAAGTCCTTCAGGATATGGCTCGAGGAGGTGGACAACGCCCCCTCGGTGCAGAACAGGTCCTTGATCGCCAGCGGAATGCCGTCGAGCGACCCGAGCGCCTCCCCCTTCGCGCGGCGGGCATCGGACGCGTCCGCCATATCACGGGCACGCTCCGGCGTTTCCTCGATGAAGGCGTTCAGCGCGCGGGCGCTCTCGATCTTCGCCAGGCAGGCATCGGTCAGTTCGCGCGCGGTGAACTCGCCCGCGTCCAGTCCGGCCGCCGCATCGGAAATCGTGAGGTCCGTCAGGTCGGCCACTATTCGATCACCTT
>JAEPNS010000231.1 GCA_017643325.1 Alphaproteobacteria bacterium
TTGTCGGCGGCGACCCCGGAATCGGCAAGTCGACACTGCTCCTGCAGGTCGCGGCCGCACTCGCGCGCGCGGGCACGTCGGTGGCCTACATCTCCGGCGAGGAGGCCGTCGACCAGATCCGGCTGCGGGCGTCCCGGCTCGGGCTTGCCGAATCCCCGGTCGCGCTGGCCGCCGCGACCAACGTCCGCGACATCCTCGCCGCGCTGGACGCCGCCGACGGGCCGGACGTGGCGATCATCGATTCGATCCAGACCATGTACGCAGACACGCTGGATTCCGCCCCGGGCACGGTCGCGCAGGTCCGCACCTGCGCCCAGGAACTCATCCGCGTCGCCAAGCGCCGCGGCCAGACCGTGATCCTCGTCGGGCACGTCACCAAGGAAGGCGCCATCGCCGGCCCCCGGGTCCTTGAGCATATGGTCGATGCCGTCCTCTACTTCGAGGGCGAGCGGGCCAACCAGTTCCGCCTGCTGCGCGCGGTGAAGAACCGCTTCGGGGCCACCGACGAAATCGGCGTTTTCGAGATGACCGACAAGGGTCTCGCCGAGGTCGCGAACCCGTCGGAACTGTTCCTGGCGGGACACAGCGATTCGGTGAGCGGATCGGCGGTTTTCGCGGGGATCGAGGGAACCCGGCCTGTGCTTGTCGAGATCCAGGCGCTCGTGGCGCCCACCGCGCTGGGGACCGCGCGCAGGGCGGTCGTCGGCTGGGATTCCGGTCGGCTGGCCATGATCGTTGCCGTCCTGCAGACGCGTTGCGGCCTCAATCTCGGCTCCCACGATGTCTATCTCAACGTCGCGGGCGGGCTGCGGATCGGCGAACCCGCGGCCGACCTCGCCGTGGCCGCCGCGCTGGTGTCCGCCCATGTGGAGGAACCCTTGCCGCCGCGCACCGTTGTGTTCGGTGAGGTCGGGCTCGGCGGCGAGGTCCGTGCCGTCGGCCAGCCCGACGCACGCCTGCGCGAGGCCGCGAATCTCGGCTTCGAACGCGCCATCGTGCCGGCACGGGCGCGGAAGACGAAGGGCGACAACGGCGCCCTGCATATCTCGGAGATCGGGGAATTGCGCGACCTCTTCCGACAGTTCGACACAGCAGGGCGGCGCAGTGTCGCCGCCGCGGGCTAGGCCATGGAAGTCGCCGGTTTCAGCGCATTCGATATCGGTGTGCTCGCGCTGCTCTTCCTCGGCGCGCTCTTCGGCCTCGTGCTCGGCTTCGTGCGGGGCGGCCTGTTCGTCGCGTCGTGGGTCGGCGCCGGGCTGGTCACGATCTACGGCTTCGACCTGGTCCACCCGATCGCAGAGACGTATATCGAAAGCAACTTCCTTGCCCAGATCGTGGCGGGCGCCGCGCTGTTTATTGTCGCGCTGATCGTGTTCCACCTGATCGGCCACATGCTGAGCGGATGGGTCCGCTCGGGCCGGCTGAACGCGCTGGACCGCTCGCTCGGCCTGCTCGCGGGCCTCGTCTCCGCCGCCATCGTGATCTGCGCCGCCTACCTGTTCATCGGCGACGGGCTGGTCGAGGACCCGCCCGAATGGGTCGAGACCGCGCGCGCACGGCCCGCGGTCGAACGGGGCGCGCTCCTGGTCCGCGACCTGCTCCCCGAGGACGTGATCGGCGAAACCGGTGCGGCGCTGGAGAAGGCGCGCGAGCGCGCGAACGATATCGATACCGCGCGCGAGGCACTCGAACGGCTGACAAGCCCGCCGGAATCACCTGCGCAACCGGCCCCGGAAGGGTATAACGAGGGCGAGCGCGAGCGCATCGAAGACCTTATCCGGAAGACCCAGTGACCGACGCCATCACCACCCACCCGTTCCGGCCGTCGCACGACCCGGACAAGTTCCACGAAGAGTGCGGCGTGTTCGGCGTCTACGGCAGCACCGACGCCGCCGCGCTTACGGCGCTCGGCCTGCACGCCCTGCAGCACCGCGGCCAGGAGGCTGCGGGGATCGTGTCCTACGACGGGAAACGCTTCCATCCGCACAGGGCCATGGGCCTGGTGGGCGATATTTTCGGCGACAGCGAGGTCGTGCGCTCCATGCCGGGCGACTCCGCGATCGGCCACAACCGGTATTCCACGGCGGGCGAGACCGTGCTGCGCAACGTGCAGCCGCTCTACGCGGACTACAGCTTCGGCGGCCTGGCGCTGGCTCACAACGGCAACCTGACCAACGCCCGCCAGCTGCGGCGCGAGCTGGTCCAGATGGGATCGCTGTTCCAGTCGACCATGGACACCGAGGTCATCCAGCACCTGATCGCGACCAGCCGCGAGGTCCGCCTGCTCGACCGCTTCATCGAGGCGCTGCGTGCCATCGACGGCGCCTATTCGCTCGTCGCGCTGTCCCGGCGCAAGCTGATCGGCGCGCGCGACCCGCTCGGCGTCCGTCCGCTGGTCCTGGGCCAGCTCGGCGACGCCTGGATCCTCGCGTCGGAGACCTGCGCGCTGGACATCATCGGCGCCACCTACATCCGCGACATCGAGCCGGGCGAGCTGATCGTCATCGACGAGGACGGGCTGCATTCCCACAAGCCTTCCCCGCCGGTACGCAAGCGGCTGTGCATCTTTGAGTACATCTACTTCGCCCGGCCGGATTCCGACGTCGACGGCACCAACGTCTACGAGGCACGCAAGGCCATCGGCGCGGAACTGGCGCGCGAGAGCCATGTCGACGCCGACCTGGTGATCCCGGTTCCCGACAGCGGCGTGCCGGCCGCGATCGGGTACGCGTCGGAAGCGAACATCCCGTTCGAGCTCGGCCTGATCCGCAACCACTATGTGGGCCGGACCTTCATCGAGCCGACCGACGAGATCCGCCATCTGGGCGTGCGCCTGAAGCACAACGCCAACCGCGGGCAGCTCCACGGCAAGCGTGTGATCCTCGTCGACGACAGCATCGTGCGCGGCACGACCTCCAAGAAGATCGTCGAGATGGTGCGCAACGCCGGCGCGAGCGAGGTCCATGTCCGGATTTCGAGCCCGCCCACGCGCAGCCCCTGCTTCTACGGCATCGACACGCCCGAGGCCTCGCAGCTGCTTGCGGCCCAGAACGATGTCGAGGCCATCCGCAAGCTGATCAGCGCGGACAGCCTCGCCTATGTCACCATGGACGGTCTCTACCGCGCGATGGGAGAACCGGGACGCAACGACGAGGCGCCGCAGTATTGCGACGCCTGTTTCAGCGGCGAGTACCCGATCGCGCTGACCGATCTCGAGGAAGGCGACAGCATCAGCCAGATGTCGCTCCTCGCGGAACTGGCCTGACGCGGGACAGCGGGATGTCGGAGGGGACCCTTTCGGGAAAGGTCGCGCTCGTGACCGGTGCGTCGCGGGGGATCGGCAAGGCCGTGGCCCTGCGCTACGCCGCCGAGGGCGCGCATGTCGTGGCGCTGGCGCGCACGGTCGGCGCCCTGGAAGAGCTCGACGACACAATCACCGCGGCGGGCGGCAACGTCACGCTGGTGCCCTGCGACCTGAAGGATTTCGACGCCATCGACACGCTGGGCCCGGTCCTGCTGGAACGCTTCGACCGGCTGGACGTCTTCGTGGGCAATGCCGGTCTGCTCGGCGAGATGACGCCCCTCACCCATTACGAGCCGAAGTCCTGGCACGAGGTGTTCGACGTCAACGTGCACGCGAACTGGCGGCTGATCCGCACCCTGGAGCCGGTCCTGCGCCGGTCCGAGGCCGGCCGCGCGATCCTGGTGACCAGCGGCGCGGCGCGGAACCCGCGGGCCTACTGGGGCGCCTATGCGGTCACCAAGGCCGCGGTCGAGGCGCTGGCACAGGTTTGGGCGTCGGAGCTCGCCAACACCGATGTGCGGGTCAACCTGCTGAACCCCGGCGCGACGCGCACCGGGATGCGCGCCGCGGCGTTTCCGGGAGAGGACCCGATGTCGCTGAAGACACCCGACGACATCACGGACGCGTTCGTGGAGCTGGCGAGCACCGCCTGCACCCGCCACGGCGAGTTCATCGACCTGGCGTAGGCCGTCAAAAGTCCGGCCTATCTCCACAGTCCATCGTCATCAACTCTGTCGAGAATCGGGCACGGTCTACTTTTTGTTACCGTCATGCCCGGGCTTGACCCGGACATCTCCGCGCAGACCGAGACGAGATGCCCGGATCAAGTCCGGGCATGACGTGAGAGGGTGAATCACCACTCCGAGGCCGGAATCGGCCCTGCTCCGGAGCGGCCTCAGCCCTTCTTGTGGTACGGGTTCGCGCCTTTGCGGGTCTGGATGCGGATCGGCGTGCCCGACAGGTCGAACTCCTCGCGGAAGCTGTTCTCCAGGTATCGCAGGTAGCTCGCCGGCAGGTCCTCCGGCCGGTTACCGAACAGCACCACCGTCGGCGGGCGCGCCTTGGGCTGAGTGACGTAGCGCAGCCGGATCGGGCGCTTGTTCGCGGCCAGCGGCGGCGGGTGGCGCTCCAGCACGCCGTCCAGCCAGGCATTCAGCGAGGCCGTCGGCACGCGGCAGTTCCAGCTCTCGTAGGCCTGCATCACCGCCGGCATCAGCCGGTCGAGACCACGTCCCGTCGCCGCGGAAAGGGTCACGATCGGCGTGCCCGCGCCCTGGGGCAGGGAAATTTCCATCCGGTCGCGCAGCGTGCGTAGCGCGGCGGCATGGTCCTCCACGAGGTCCCACTTGTTCACCACGATCACCATCGCCCGGCCCTCGTCGATGATGTGGCGCGCGATCGCGAGGTCCTGCTTCTCCAGCATCTGTTCGGCGTCGAGGACCAGCGCGGCGACATGGGCGTACTGGATCGCGGTCAGCGAGTTGCCGACCGACAGCTTTTCCAGCTTGCCCTCGACGCGCGCGCGCCGGCGCATGCCCGCGGTGTCGACCAGCGCGATCCGTTGGCCCTCGTACTCCCACTCGACGGAAATCGCATCGCGCGTGATCCCCGCCTCGGGGCCCGTGAGCAGCCGGTCGCTTCCTACGAGCGCATTCACCAGCGTGGACTTGCCGACGTTCGGCCGCCCGACGATGGCCAGCTGCAGCGCGCGGTCGTCGACTTCGCCGGCGCCGTCTTCCGCCTCGTCCACGGGCGGCTCCGGCGAAACCGCGGCGATGGCGTCGTAGAGCAGATGGATGCCCTCGCCGTGTTCGGCCGACAGCGCAACAGGCTCGCCAAGCCCCAGCGAATAGGCTTCCAGGTAGCCGGCCTCGCCGGCGCGGCCCTCGCATTTGTTGGCGATCAGCAGCACGTTTGCGCCGCGCGAACGCAGCCAGTCCGCGAAATGCTCGTCGAGCGGCGTGATGCCGGCGCGCGCATCGACCACCAGCAGGACGAGGTCGGCATCGTCGATAGCGGCCTCGGTCTGGCGGCGCATGCGCGCGGGCAGGCTGTCGTCGAAGGCGTCCTCCAGCCCGGCCGTATCGACGACCCGGAAGGACAGGTCGGCCAGCCGTCCCTCGCCCTCGCGGCGGTCGCGGGTCACGCCCGGGCTGTCGTCGACCAGCGCCTCGCGCCGGCCGACCAGCCGGTTGAACAGCGTCGACTTGCCGACATTCGGCCGGCCGACAATCACCACATTGGCTAGCATGTCTAGTGCCCTGCCCCGATTAGAGCATGATCAGCGGTACGCGAGGATTTCCGCGTCGTCGGTCTGGAAATAGAGCGTCTGCCCCGCAAGGATCGGCGCGAGCGAGACATTGTCGGGCATCTCGATCTGGCCGATGATCTCGCCGGTGTAGGGCGAGAGCGCCACGGCGACACCCTGGCTCCCGGTCACGATCAGCCGGTCCGACGCGAGCACGGGGCCCGACCAGTTCACGATCTCGTCGCGGTCCTCCGGGTCCTCGTAGCGCCCCAGCGGGGTGACCCAGCGCACG
>JAEPNS010000232.1:0-262 GCA_017643325.1 Alphaproteobacteria bacterium
GATCGCGGGCGTGTTCGAGGAATTCGCGGGTTTCAACCGTGACGAAGCCTGGGCCGTCACGCCGACGCCGTTCCCGCGCATCCCGTTCGCCGAGGCGATGCTGAAATACGGCTCCGACAAGCCGGACCTGCGCAACCCGATCGAGATTTCCGACGTGGCCAAGGTGTTCGCCGGCTCGGACTTCAAGATCTTCGCCGGGCTGATCGAGAAGGGTGGCACCGTGCGCGCCATTCCTGCGCCGGGCGGGGCCGCGCAGCCGCGC
>JAEPNS010000232.1:272-5842 GCA_017643325.1 Alphaproteobacteria bacterium
CAGCTGGTTCGACAAGCTGAACGACTGGGCGCGCGAGGAAGGCGCGCCGGGCCTCGGCTACATTGTGCTGGAGGACGGCGAGGGCAAGGGCCCGATCGCCAAGTTCGTGGCCGGCGACCGGCTGGAAAAGCTCAAGGAGCTCACGGGCTCGTCCGACGGCGATGCGGTGTTCTTCTCGGCCGGCGACGCGGACGCCGCGGCAGACCTGGCCGGCAAGGCGCGCACGCGCATCGGCGAGGACCTCGACCTCATCGCGACCGGGCGCTACGACTTCTGCTGGATCGTCGACTACCCGATGTACGAGAAGGACAGGGACACGGGGAAGATCGAGTTCTCCCACAACCCGTTCTCCATGCCCCAGGGTGAGATGGAGGCGCTGGAGACCAAGGACCCGCTCGACATCCTCGCCTGGCAGTACGACATCGTCTGCAACGGCGTGGAGCTGTCGTCGGGCGCGATCCGGAACCACCGCCCGGACATCATGCTGAAGGCGTTCGAGATCGCGGGCTACGACCGCGAGACGGTCGAGACCGAGTTCGCGGGCATGTTCAACGCCTTCCGCTTCGGCGCCCCGCCCCATGGCGGCTCCGCCCCGGGCATCGACCGCATCGTCATGCTGATCGCCGACGAGCCCAACATCCGCGAGGTCATCGCCTTCCCGATGAACCAGCGCGCCGAAGACCTGATGATGGGCGCCCCGGCGGAGGTCGACGACGCCCGACTGAAGGAACTGCACCTGCGCAAGGTGCTGCCAAAGGGCGACAAGCCAAGGGCCTGAACTGATATGAACATCGAACTCAACGGCATCGACTTCCGCTACGAACTCGACGGCGACCTCGAGAGCAACGCGCCCTGGCTGGTTTTTTCGAACTCGCTGACGACCGACGTCACCATGTGGGACCATGAGGTCGCGCAGCTGAAGGAGCGCTTCCGCATCCTGCGCTACGACACCCGCGGCCACGGGCAGACCGGGGCGTCGCCGGGGCCGTACAGCTTTGAGATGTTGGCGAAGGACGCGGTCGCGCTGATGGACCATGTCGGGATCGAGAAGGCGCATTTCGTCGGCCTGTCGCTGGGCGGGATGACCGGCATCCGCCTCGCGATCCACCACGCCGACCGGATCCTCAGCCTCGCGTCCTGCGATGCGCGATCCTGGTCGCCGCCGGACTATATCGAGGCGTGGGTCGGGCGCATGGCGCTCGCCCGCGAGAAGGGGATGGAGGCGCTGGTCGAGCCGACCATCGAACGCTGGTTCACCGCGCCGTTCCGCGCCGATCCCGCCAACGCACCTGTCCTCGACCGGGTCCGCCAGATGATCCGCGAGACCTCGGTCGACGGCTACACCGGCTGCGCCGAGGCGCTGCGCGCCCATGACGAACGCGACGGGCTGGCCGGGATCTCCGTGCCCTGCCTGTTCATGACCGGCTCCGAGGATACCTCCACGCCGCCGGAATGCGCCGTCGAGATGGCCGAGATCGTGCCGGGCGCCGAGTGCAAGATCGTCACGCCCGCCTCCCATATCTCCAACATGGAGAACCCGGCGGATTTCGACGCGGCGCTGTTCGCGCATCTGGAGCGGGCAACCGCCTGATCTCCCGCCCATCCCCCGCTTCACCGGCCTCGGGCGCATGCGTTAACGTGCGGCCCGGTTAACCTCACGGGTCAGGCAGGTCGATGGAACAGGGCGTTTCCTTCGTCATTCCCGTCTTCAACAAGGAGGCGTGGCTTCCCGATGTGCTGGATTCGATCCGGGCGCAGACGGGCGACTTTGCGCGCGAGCATGTCTTCGTGGACGACGGGTCGAGCGACGCGTCGATGGAGGTTGTGCGCGCGCGGACGGCCGACTGGCCGAACGTCGTGATCCGCGAGCAGGACAACCACGGCTCTGCCCACGCCACCAACCGGGGCATCGAGGCGGCCTCGATGCCCTTCGTGAAGTTCGTGGACGCGGACGACCTGATGCCGCGCCGCGCGACCGAGACCCTGCTGGCGGCGCTGGCCGCGCATCCCGAATGCTGCCTCGCCTGGGGCGATCTCGAGAATTTCGATTCGCCGGACGAACTCGACCTCGACGCATTTCCGGACGCGCCGTCCGTGGAGGTGATCGCCGACCCGCTGAAGCGCGCGCTCCACAGCTCCATGTTCAACCCGACCCAGATCATCGTCCGGCGCGCCGCGCTGCTGGAGACCGGCGGCTGCGACGAGCGGGTCGTGCATTCGCAGGAGTACGGCATGTCGCTGCGCCTCGCGCGGCGCTGGCCGTTCGCGAAGGTGGACGCGACCGTCGCCTACCAGTATCGGGTGATGCCGGGCGGCCTGAGCTTCAACCGGGGCCGGCAGCTCGGCCGGGTGACCCGCGCCGCCGCCAACTTCATCCGGGATTTTCCCGACCTGCCGCTCGATGCCAGGCAGTTCGCCTGCCGGCGCGCGGCGGGGCGGGCGTGGAACTTCCGACGGCGCAATCACGGGGCGACGGTGCTGTCGCCCTGGTTCGCGCGCTACCTGCGCGCCAAGCTGCCCATGCGCAGCGGCCATGCCGAGTTCATGGACCGCTGTGTCGCCGCGTTCGAAACCGATGCGGCCTGACCGCAGGGAGCACTAAGCCGTGTGCGGGCTCGCGGGGTTTATCGATGCCGGGCACGCCCTGCCGGGAGACCGGCTGGAGGCGGTGGCGCGCGAGATGGCCGACCGGATGGTCCCGCGCGGGCCCGACGACGCGGGGAGCTGGGCCGACCCCGGGACCGGGGTGGCGTTCGGGTTCCGCCGCCTGTCGATCCTCGACCTCAGCGACGACGGCCACCAGCCCATGTCGAGCCCTGCCGGGCGCTGGGTCGTGACCTTCAACGGCGAGATCTACAACCACGAGTCCCTGCGCGCGGACCTCGAGGCCGCGGGCGTGTCGGGCTGGCGCGGCCATTCCGACACGGAGGTGCTGGTCGCGGCGATCGAGACCTGGGGCTTCGCGCCGACGCTCGAGCGGCTCAACGGCATGTTCGCCATCGCCGCCTGGGACCGCGAGGCGCGCGACCTGTGGCTGGCGCGCGACCGGTTCGGCGAGAAGCCGCTCTACTACGGCGAGGCCGGCGGCGTGCTCCTGTTCGGCTCCGAACTGAAGGCGCTGGCGGCGCACCCGGCATGGTCCGGCGAGCTGGACTGGTCGGCGCTCGCGTCGTTCATGCGGTTTTCCTACGTGCCCGGGCCGCACACCGCCTATGCCGGAATCCGCAAGCTGCCGCCGGGCTCGTTCCTGCGGATAGCCCACGGCACCGCGCCTGGAACGCCGGAGCGCTACTGGTCGGTCGAGGAGACCGCGCTCCATGCCGCCGCCCATCCCTTCGCGGGCGGCTACGAGGAGGCGGTCGACGAGCTCGAGCGGCTGATGCTCGATGCCGTCAACATGCGCACCCGGGCCGATGTGCCGGTCGGCGCGTTCCTGTCGGGCGGGATCGACAGCTCGACCGTCTGCGCCGCGATGCAGGCGGGCGGGAAGGGGACGCCGAACACCTTCTCGATCGCCTTCGAGGACGCGCGCTACAACGAGGCCCCCTTCGCGGAGGCCGTCGCCGCACATCTCGGCACGGACCACACCACGATGGACGTCAGCGAGCAGGACTGCCTCGACGTCCTGCCGCGCCTGCCGGAGGTCTACGACGAGCCCTTCGCCGACGCGTCGCAGATCCCGACCATGGTGCTGTGCGCCAGGGCGCGGGAAAACGTCACCGTGGCGCTCGCGGGCGACGGCGGCGACGAGCTGTTTCTCGGCTACCCGCGTCACCTCGAGGCCGCCGCCGTCTGGGAGCGCGCCGGCCGGATGCCGGCGGCCGGGCGGGCGCTGCTCCGCGGTCTCGGCCATGCGGTCGGTGGCCGGCCCGGGACGGTGGTGCGCAAGATCCAGCGCTATGTCGGCAACCGGGGCGCGGCGACGGCGGAGCAGGTCTACGCCAACTATGTAAGCTGGTGGGCCGTCTCCGACGACGTGGTGCGCGGCGTCGACGGACACCCGACCGTCTTCGAGCGACCCGGCGGGATCTCGGATATCCGGCCCTACAGCCGCCGGTTCTCGCTGCTCGATGCCGCGAGCTACCTGCCCGACGACCTGCTGGTGAAGGTGGACCGGGCGAGCATGGCGGCGAGCCTCGAGGTGCGCGCGCCGTTCCTCGACCACCGGGTCGCGGCCTTCGCCTGGTCGCTGCCGCAGGAGATGCTAGTCGACGGCTGGGGCGGCAAGCGGGTCCTGCGCGACGTGCTCGACCGGCACGTGCCGCGCGAACTGATCGACCGGCCCAAGCAGGGCTTCGAGGCGCCGATCGAGCGCTGGCTGCGCGACGGCCTGCGCGACTGGGCGGAGGGCCTGCTGTCCGAACAGAAGCTCTCGCGGACGGGCATGCTGAACGTGCCCCTGATCCGCGCGCGCTGGGACGAACATGCGCGCGGCCGCCGGAACTGGTGCTACCACCTCTGGAACGTGCTGATGCTCCAGGCGTGGCTGGAGCGTCGCTGAAAACGGCCACGCCGCACCCGGTTTTCTTAAAACTTTACCGAACCTTAACCCGCTCCTAAGGGTGCCGGGCCGATGCTCGCCATGCCCAACGACAGGAGCGGAGGTCATGGGACAGGGTGAGAAATGGGCGCGGGCGATGTTCACGGGTGCCGGACTGGCGCTCGCGTTGTTCGCCATGCTGCACGGGTCCGGCGCGCTCGCGCAGCCGGCCTACACGGGCGAGACGCTGACGGCGTTCGCGCGCGCGGCGCAGGCGGTGTCGGCGCTGCGTGACAGCTACATGCCGCGGATCACCGCGGCCAACATCGCCGAGCGGCCCGAACGCGCCGAGGCGCTGTTCGACGAGATGCGCGCGCGCATGCACGACGCCATCGACGGCGTCGGGCTGAGTGTCGAGGACTACGAGGCGATCTCCGACAGTGCCGCGCGCGATGCGGCGCTCCGGGCGCGGATCGAGGGCATCCTGGCCGGCAAGCCGCCCGCCGCCGCGCCCGCGCCGAAGCCGGGTCTCGGCGTTCGCGCACCGGCGCGATCACCCGACATGGCCGCCGCCCAGCGCGAGGTCGACGCGGCGGCCGCCGCACTGCGCATTGCCGAGCTCGAGCGAAAGCTGGCCGAGGCCGAAGCCCGGTCCGAGCGGGCCGAGCGTGCACGTCGCGCCGCGAAGAAGGAGGCCGAACGGCTCAAGGCGGATCACGCCGCCCTGACGCGTGACTATAACTTCGAACTGAACACAAGGCCGTCGCCCGAGGCCCTGGCCGAGATGGCGGATGCGCTCGAGGCCGTTCGGTCGGAGCGAGAGGAACTGCAACGTGCGCTCGGCAAGCTTGGGCAGGAGCTCGGGACCGTGATCGCGGCGCTCACGGCGCTCGACGGCGCGCTCGCCGTATCGGACGCGGAGACGAACCGGCGCGCGGTCCGCAGGTTCACGCGGCTCGAACCGGCGCCGGTCGCGCTCCCGGCTTCGCCGGGTGCCGGGGTGACGGGTTTTGTCGCCGCCACGGGGACCCTCCAGGCCCAGCTGGACGCAGCGGAGGCGCGGAATCTCGCGCTGCGCGCGACCCGCGAC
>JAEPNS010000233.1 GCA_017643325.1 Alphaproteobacteria bacterium
CGAAACAGCGCGAAGCCATCGTCGACAACTTTCGACGGACGGATCGCCGCAACCTTGCCACCCAGTCCGAAGAGGCGGTCCTCGGCTTCAAGTTTCTGTACGCCATACAGGGAGTTGGGCGTCGGCCGCTCGGTTTCGCCAGGCCGGTCTGAGGTTCCGTCGTGCACGGCGATCGACGAAAAAAACAAAACACGCGCGTTCCATTCCACGAGCGCCCTGCGCGATACGGCAACCGGGCCTCCCACGTTGATCCTGTGCGTCCGCTCGGGTTCGGCCGCGCACACGGCGAAGCGTGTTTCGGCCGCGAGCAGTGCGACATGCCGCGCGGGCGGTAGCGTACCCAGCCCATCGAGCGTCTCGAGATCAAGGAAGACCGTGTCAGGACCACGGCCCGCACGCCGGCTCGTCGAGACGACGTCCAAGCCGCGGGCACGCAGCTCCGCTGCCAACGCCCGCCCGATCGCGGAATCCCCCCCAACGATCAGGCAGTCGCGCATCAGGATCAGTAAGGTCCGGTGAACGTCGGGTCCGGAACGTCGCGCCAGGGTGTTTCCGGCGGCGGGTCGTCGATCACCGCGTCGCTATCGCACAACTCGACGGCAGCGCGCGCGATATCTACCGCGCGCGGATAGTAGAGATCGGCCAGCGCGGGCGTGGTCGGGGTCGGGATATAGGGCAGCCCGACCCGGACGGGCGCTTTCCTGAGGGAGTCGAACGCGCGCTCGACCGCCACACTCACCACCTCCGCCGTTGCCCCGAAATCCGAATGGGCCGTGTCGGCCGCGATGAAGCGTCCGGTCTTGCCGATCGAGGCGGCGATGGTGTCGCCGTCCACGGGTGTCAATGTGCGCAGGTCGATCACCTCCGCATTGATACCGACCTTTTCCAGCATCTCCGCGGCGCGCATGCACTCCAGCGCCATGTAGGAGTAGCCCGCGAGCGTCACGTCCTTGCCCTCGCGCAGGACCTTCGCGCCGTCGAGCGGCTCGGTGAAGTGCTCCTCGGGCACATCGCCCTGGATTGCGTAGAGCCAGCGATGCTCGATCACGATGACCGGCGCATCGTCCTCGACCGCCGCAATCAGCATCCCCTTCGCGTCACGCGCGGTGGCGGGCATCACGACCTTCAGGCCCGGCACGTGGGCAAACCATGCCTGAAGCGATTGGGAATGCTGCGGTCCCTGCCCCCATCCGCGGCCGATGATCATGCGCACCGTCAGCGGCGCACGCATCTTGCCGCCATACATGTAGTGCCATTTCGCCGCCTGGTTCACGAGCGTTTCCATGGAGAGCACGGCGAAGTCCACGCGCATGTGGACCATCACCGGGCGCATGCCGGAGACCGCCGTGCCGAGCACGACACCCGTCATGCCCCCTTCCGACGCCGGCATGTCGAGCACGCGGTCCTCACCGAACTCCTCGGCCAGTCCCGACGTGGTGCCGAAGATGCCGGTCGGCCCCGGCACGCCGAGCCCGATCAGGTAGACCTCCGGATCGCTCGCCAGGCACGACGCCTGCGCCTCGCGCAACGCGTCCTTGTAGGTGATCAGGCGCTCGCTCATTCGGCGGCACCCGCGCGCGGTTCGGGATAGACAAACCGCGCGAGCGCATCCGGCTCGGGAAACGGGCTTTCCTTGGCAAAGCTGAAGGCAGCCTCGATCTCGTCCGCAATACCGGTGCGCATATCCGCGACCGCGGCGGTATCCACGACCCCTTCGTCCGTGAGACGCCGCTCGTAATTTACAATCGGACATTTCTCGACCCAGGAGTCGAACTCCGCCTGGTCGCGGTAACCCAGATGTACGTCCTCCAGCGGGCCGCAATGTTCCTTCCAGCGGTAGGTCGCGAACTCGATCAGCGACGGCCCGCCATCCGCACGCGCGCGCTCCACAGCATCGCCCGCGATACGCCAGACATCCTCGACATCGTTGCCGTCGCCGCCCTCGCCCTCCATGCCGTGAACGGTGGCGAGATGGTGGATCGCCCGGTTGGGCTGGCGTATCTCGAGCGGTGTGTGGACCGAATAGAGGTTGTTCTCGCACACGAAAACCACCGGGAGCCGGTTCACGCCGGCGAAGTTGATCGCCTCGTGAAACGCACCTTCCTCCGTCGCCCCATCTCCAAAATAGATCACGACGACCCGGTCCTCGCCACGCCGCTTGGCTGCCCATGCCACCCCGACACCAACCGAGATCGTGCTCGCGAGGATCGGCGCCGAGCCCATGAATCCGGCGTCGAGATCGACGAGGTGCTGGCTGCCGCCCTTGCCTAAAGCACAGCCGGTCGCCTTGCCGTAGAGTTCGGCGATCATGGCGGGCAGATCGGCGTTTTTCGCCAGATAGTGGCCGTGGCTGCGGTGTGCGGAAAACACATAGTCGCTCTGTCTGAGGTGCGCTGAAACCCCCACCGGCGGGGCTTCCTGTCCGATGGTGATGTGCGTCGGGCAGCGCATCTCCTGCTCACCGTAGCGCTCTACGATTTCCTCTTCGACCATGCGCACGCGCAACATCGACCGCAGCATCGCGCGCCGGGTCTCGGCATCGGGCCGCCTGATGTTGGTCGCCATCGTCCTTGTCACCTGCTAGCCGCGCATCGTGAAGTCGGTCGAGGTGACTTTCAGCTCATCGAAATACTTGCGGCCCCAGTCGACCATTTCGCTCAGGCCGTCTTCCCAGCCAATCTGCGGCTCCCAGCCCACATGCTCCTTGATCTTGGAACTGTCGAGCCAGTACCGGGAATCCTGCCCCAGCCTGTCCTCGGTGACCTCTGCCAGTTCCTCGAAGGGGATGCCGAGAGCGTCCGCGGTCAGCTCCACCACACGGCGGATCGAGGTCGGCTCCGGCGGACCGGCATTGTAGATCTCGCCCAGTGGCGCCTGTTCGTCGACCATCTGGATCGCGCGGCCCAGATCGCGGCTGTGGATGTAGGATTTCTCGGCATGGCCGCCGCCGTGCAGCGGCAGCTTTTCGCCCTTGAGCCCGAGAACCACGGTCTTCGGGATGACCCGGTGCAGAAGCTGGCCAGGGCCGTAGGCGTTCGACGGACGGATCACGTTCATCGGGAACTCGAGGAACTTGTGCACCGATTCCAGGTACAGGTCGAAGGCGACCTTCGACGCAGCATACGGGCTCGACGGTTTGATCGGCTCGTCCTCTGCCGTCGCGTGGTCGACCGAGCCGTACATCTCCGACGTCCCGATCTGGATAAATCGCTCCAGCCAGTCGCGCTTCATGAGCTCTTCGGAAAACTTCACCAGCGCCATGGAGTTGGTCTCGAAGTAGCGCCAGCTGTGCTTCCAGCTCGCCGCGCCCTCGCCCTGCGCTGCGAAGTTCACGATGGTCTGGGGCTTCTCGGCATCGAGGATCTCGAACAGCAGGTCCATCTCGTAGGTGAGGTGACGCGCGTGATACTCGTAACGGTCACGCTCCTGGATATTGAGCGAGAAGGGCTCGCTGCGCAGCGGTGCCCGGCCGATCCCGATCACCTTCTCGGCGTCGGTGTTGTCCAGCAGCCAGAAACTCGCGTGGATGCCGAAGGAGCCCCCGCCCCCGATTACGGCGTACTTCTTCCCCATCTAACGACTCCTGCAGGTTTTCCGCGGTTCGGGCGGCTATTCGAGAATGGTCCAGTACCAGTCGCCCGTATAGCCCGCCTCCTCGAAAAGTTGAACCCAGACCTCGGGGTAATCATGAAACCTGGCGGTCAGGACCCAGCTCTCGAACAACGCCTTCTGTTCCGGTGTGCGGTAGGCATCGACCTGCACGTAGGTTTTGGCCGGATCGCGCACGACCCGAACCAGTTCCCGCAGGGCCCGCTTGGCACCCGCGCGGTCGAAATTGTGGATCGTGTTGATCGAGATCGCGCAGTCGAAGGAATCGTCCGGGAACGGCAGCTTGTCGGCGCTGCCGAGGTGCAACCGGCCGACCACGTCCGGATGACAGTTCATCATCGCATATACACTGATATCGAGTCCGAAGACCTCGAGGCCCGGGCATTCGGCGAGCAGGTCCCGAACCAGGAATCCCTTGGCGCAGCCGACATCGAGAACGCGCATACCGGGCTCCAGCCCGAAATGCTTGATCATGTCCCGGGCGACCGGCACCCAGCGGCCGTCGTACCTGTAGCCGCCGTAGCCGTAGTCGCGCGGGCCGTCGAAATACATCTCGCCAAACTTGCAGGCCTCCGCGACGACGGCGGGGTCCTTGGCGTCCTCGCGCGCCTGGATGTTGCGCTTGGTTTCCGGAAGCGCGCGCAGCAGGTTGATTTCAGCCATCCGCGGTCTCGGCGTAGAGCCGCTCGAAGCCCTGTTCGGGCTGGGTAAATGCAAAGTCCGGAAACGCCCGTTTCACGCCCGACGGATCGAAGGGCCGGTAGCCGTTGTGGGGCATCGGCCCCTGCCGCTCGGTGGTCACGATCTCGACAGCGAGGTCCGCGAGGTCTGTCATCTTCTTCGCGATGTCCATGAACGACACGACCGTGCCCGTCGCCGCGTTGAGCGCCCCGGAGGACCGGTGCATGACCATGCGCGCGCCTAGTTCGGCTACATCGCGCACGTCGACGTGGTCGCGCCGCTCCTCGCCTTTCCCGAACAGGGTGATCGCCTCGCCGGCCTGCGCGAGCCGGCGAAACCGGTTTGGTCCATAGCCGTTGTGCGGGTCGCCGGCACCGTAGATCAGCGTTGGCCGCAGGCAGGCCAGTGGCAGTTCCGGAAACGACGCCCGCAACATGGTTTCCCGCGCAACATGCATCATGCCGTGCAGATTGTCCGGCATCGTCTCCGATTCCTCGGTCAGCGGGTCCGGCGAATCGCTGTAGACCGCATCCGAACTCACATAGAGCACATGCGACGGCATGCTCGCCGCCAGGGCATCATTGATCTCCGCCTGCATGGCGATGTTGTCGCGAAACATCGCATGGTCCTTGCACGGCGCGATTGCGCTGGCGACGACCACCGCATCGCCGGGTTCGATCCGCTTGGCGAGCGCCTTGCCGCTGCCGGCATTCAGCAGGTTGACGTCGTCGCTCGTGAGGCGGACGCATTCGACGCCGCGCGCCGCCAGCGCGTCGGCAATGGCACCGCCGACGAAGCCCCGCGCACCGATCACGACAGCGCGTGCCGGGCCCTTTCCTTCGGAATCCAGCTGAACAACCGCCATATCTATCTACGCCTTCGGTGAATGTTGTTCGCGCCCGCGCACGGCATGGCGCAGGCCCGCCGCCAAACAGGCATCCGTGTCCCACAGTTCGTAGGGGTCCACAACAAGGTTCCCGCGCATCCGCGCCGCCGCATCGCTCGGCGCGATATCGCGGAATTCCGCCCATGGCGTCATCAGGCAGACGGCATCCGCGCCGTCGAGCGCCGAAAGTGCGTTTTCATGTATTTCCGGCCCGTCGACTTCATGCACGAGCGGATCGAAAGCGGCGACCGAGCTCTCCGACAGGCGCTCCAGAAGAAGCAATGCGGGCGAATTCTTGGTGCTGTGGGTATCTTCCTTGTAGGCGAGTCCGAGAATGGCAATCCGCCTGTCGGACAGCGTCTCCCCGAACGCGGCCGACAGGACACGATGCGGCCAGTCCTTCGCGTGGTTGCTGTGCGCACGATAGGCCTCGACGACCGAGGCATCCGATGCGGCAACACCCGCAAGTCGGACCAGCGAGGCGAGATCACGTTCCAGGTTGCCGCCGGAGATACCCAGACCGGGCCTGATATAAGCCTGTGGCCCGATGCGTGCGTCGAGGCGCAGTGCGGGGACGATCTCGGACCAGTCGGCACCGATTCCTTCGCAGAGATCGGCGAGCGTGTTCGC
>JAEPNS010000234.1 GCA_017643325.1 Alphaproteobacteria bacterium
GGCCATGTCGACTTCTCCTACGTGGTCTCGCGCTCGCTCGCCGCGTGCGAGGGCGCGCTGCTGGTGGTCGACGCCAGCCAGGGCGTGGAGGCGCAGACGCTGGCCAACGCGTATCTCGCCATCGAGGCCGACCTGGAGCTGGTGCCGGTCCTCAACAAGGTGGACCTGCCCGCCGCCGAGCCCGACCGCATCCGCCAGCAGATCGAGGACGTGATCGGCCTCGACGCGTCCGACGCGATCGAAATCTCGGCCAAGACCGGCCTCGGCATCCCCGACGTGCTGGAAGCGATCGTCACGAAGATGCCGCCGCCCGAGGGCGACGCGGATGCCGACCTGCAGGCGCTGCTGGTCGACAGCTGGTACGACCCGTATCTGGGGGTCGTCGCGCTGGTGCGCGTGCAGGACGGCGTGCTCAAGAAGGGCCAGAAGATCCGGATGATGTCGAACGGGCGGTCCTACCCGGTGGATCGTGTGGGCGTGTTCACGCCCGCGCGCACCGAGACCGACCGGCTCGGACCCGGCGAGATCGGCTTCATCACCGCCTCGATCAAGACCGTCGCCGACTGCAACGTCGGCGACACCATCACCGACGACCGCAAGCCCGCTGCCGAGGCGCTGCCGGGCTTCAAGCCCTCGGTGCCGGTGGTGTTCTCCTCGCTCTACCCGGCCGACACGTCGGAGTATGAGGAGCTGCGCGAGGCGCTCGGCAAGCTGCATCTCAACGACGCCAGCTTCGAATACGAGGCAGAAAGCTCCGCCGCGCTCGGCATGGGCTTCCGCTGCGGCTTCCTCGGCCTGCTGCACATGGAGATCATCCAGCAGCGCCTCGAGCGCGAGTTCGACCTGGAGATCATCGCGACGGCACCGTCGGTCGTCTATCACATCACGCTGACGGACGGGGAGGAGATCGAGCTCCACAACCCGACCGACTATCCCGACGTGACGCGCATCGACACCATCGCCGAGCCGTGGATCAAGGCCTCGATCATGGTGCCCGACGACTATCTCGGCGCGGTGCTGCAGCTGTGCACCGAGCGGCGCGGCGAGCAGCTCGATCTCACCTATGTGGGCGGGCGCGCGATGGCGGTCTACCGCCTGCCGCTGAACGAGGTGGTGTTCGACTTCTACGACCGGCTGAAGTCGATCAGCCGGGGCTACGCCAGCTTCGACTACGAGATGGACGAGTACCGCGAGGGCAACCTCGTGAAGGTCGACATCATGGTGAACGGCGACGTGGTCGACGCGCTGGCGATGGTGGTCCACCGCGACCAGGCCGAGGCGCGCGGCCGGCACCTGTGTGAGCGGCTGAAGGACCTGGTCCCGCGCCAGCTCTTCAAGGTGGCGCTGCAGGCCGCCATCGGCGGCAAGGTGATCGCCCGCGAGACGCTGGGCGCGATGCGCAAGGATGTGACGTCGAAATGCTACGGCGGCGACATCACCCGCAAACGGAAACTTCTGGAGAAGCAGAAGGCCGGCAAGAAGAAGATGCGGCAGTACGGGAATGTCGAAATCCCGCAGTCCGCCTTCATCGAGGCCCTGCGCATGGGCGACGAGTAGCGGCCGTTTCACCCATCGTCATTCCTGCGAAAGCAGGAATCCATTATCGCTGACGCCTGACCGGGCAACCGCCTGATTCAATGGACCCCTGAGTTGTGTTTCCGCCAACGCGCAATGCGCGAGGGCGGGCGCAGGGACGACGAGCGAGGAAGGCGGTCGCCGTTGCGGCCCTACCGGAACATCCCCGGCTTCGGCGCGCGCTTGCGGAACAGCCAGCTCAGCAGCAGGCCCGGAACGCCGAACACGACGACCGCGGGCCAGGTCAGGATCGTGGAAATCACCGGGTGCCAGAGCCACGGCCCGATCCAGGGTACGTGCCGCGCGATGGCGGGTTCGGCAAGCTGCAGGCTGTCCTGGTGCAGGCTGAACCAGAGTTCGCCGGCAGCGATGAACATCACCGCACCGGCGTCGATGGTCGTGAGCACGTCGCGCACGAGCACCGCGATCGCGGCGATCAGGAATATCCAGCCGATGATGCGGCCGACAATCATGGCCTTGCGGGCCTCGCGTTTCCGTTTTTCTTCCTTGTTATCCGGGTTGTACTTAACCTCAGTCGTCGCGTCGGACACAAGCCTTACTCCTGTCGGGTTCGATCAAATGCTTCCGGTTGCCATCCGGGCGCGGGTTCGGCTATTGACTGCCGGCGTGCCGGAGGGGTGGCCGAGTGGCTGAAGGCGCACGCTTGGAAAGCGTGTATGCGGGAGACCGTATCGAGGGTTCGAATCCCTCTCCCTCCGCCACCCTGTGCTTTCGGCGAATCCGTTCGAACCCTCGACAAACAGACTCAAGCCGCGCGTTGCGCGGCGGGGGTTCGAATCCCTCTCCCTCCGCCACCCTGCGCCTTCGGCTTCGGGTGGCAGGCAGGCCTGCTGGTCGGTCTGTTCACGTGCTACCATCATGAGAAACCAACACCGCCTGGCCGGTCGGTATTCCCAGTTCGGCATCAAGTCGGCGTGAACGTCGGGTATCTGTCGCGGCGCTTGCGGCCGGCACCCGATAGTCCCAGATTGGAGATCGCCATGATCGTCATCACCACGCCCACGGGCGATATCGGCGCGCGCGTTCTGGGCCGTATGCTGGACGCTGGACGAGACGTCCGGGTGATCGTGCGCGATCCCGCGAAATTGCCGGTCGGGCTGGGTGAACGCGTCGATCTGGTCAGAGGCTCCCACGCCGATCCCGATGTGATCGCACGAGCCTTGACCGGCGCCGAGTCCGTCTTCTGGCTGCCGCCGGGCGGACCCGCCAACGTGAGCGCAGAGGCGGCATATGTGGATTTCTCCAGGCCCTTCTGCGACGCGCTTGCATCCTCCGGCGTGACACATGTCGTCGGAATTTCCGCCCTGGGCCGGGACTGGCCGAAGCCGGCCGGCCATGTCACCGCGAGCCTGCGGATGGACGACATGATCGGTGACACCGGCGTCGCGTACCGCGCGCTCGCCTGCAGTTCACTGATGAGCAACATCGCGCGCCAGGCGGGACCGATCCGCGACGATGGCGTGTTCTATGAGCCGAGTCCCGGTGACGTGAAACTTCCCCATGTCGCGAGCGCCGACGTTGCCGCCGTCGCGGCGCGCCTGCTGCTCGAGCACGACTGGCAGGGCGTGGCGGAGGTGCCCCTGTTCGGGCCCGAGGACCTGACCTTCGAGGAGATGGCGGCCATCATGTCGGACGTTCTCGGCAAGCCGGTCCGGTTCCGGGAAATATCGATGGACCAGTTCGCCGATGCGATGCGGGGCCGGGGCGCGAGCGACGGCATGGTGCGCGCCTAGGCCGAGATGCTCACGGCCAAGAACGAGGGGATGGACACCCGCGAGCGGCAGGGCGAGCCCGGCGCGACGCCGACGACGTTCCGGCAATGGTGCACCGACGAACTTCGCCCGGCTGTCGAGACGAACTTCGCCCGGCTGTCGAGACGTAACCCCGTCGCCATCGTGAAGCGCGCGGGTCTTTGTTAGGCTGACCCCCTGTTTCCGCCGCGCGAAGGAAGTCCCGTCATGGCCCTGCACGACAAGAACACGATCCGGCACCGGATCGACGACGAGCTGTATGCGTCCTCCGACCTGTCGGTCAGCGTGCCGAAGTACAGGTTTCCGGCCGACGAGCAGAACCCCCGCCACGCCTACGCGCTGGTCCATGACGAGCTGATGCTCGACGGCAACGCGCGCCAGAACCTGGCGACCTTCTGCCAGACCTGGGAGGAGCCGGAAATCCACCGGCTCATGGACGAGTGCATCGACAAGAATATCGTCGACAAGGACGAGTATCCCCAGACCGCCGAGATCGAGGCGCGTTGCGTGCACATGCTCGGTGATTTGTGGAATTCGCCGGACGCGGAAAACGCCATCGGCTGCTCGACGACCGGCTCCAGCGAGGCGGCCATGCTCGGCGGGATGGCCATGAAGCGCCGCTGGGAGGCGCGCCGGAAGGCGGAGGGAAAACCCATCGACAAGCCGAACCTGATTACCGGCCCGGTCCAGATATGCTGGCACAAGTTCACCCGTTACTGGGACATCGAGCATCGCGAGATCCCGATGGAGGACGGGCGTTACCAGATGACGCCGGAGGAGGTCATCGCGCGTTGCGACGAGAACACCATCGGCGTGGTCCCGACCCTCGGCGTGACCTTCACCGGAACCTACGAGCCGGTGAAGGCCGTATCCGATGCGCTCGATGCGTATGAAAAGGAAACCGGTATCGACATCCCGATCCATGTCGACGGCGCGAGCGGCGGGTTCCTGGCGCCGTTCTGCGCGCCGGACATCGAGTGGGACTTCCGCCTGCCGCGGGTGCGCTCGATCAACGCCTCGGGCCACAAGTTCGGGCTCGCGCCGCTCGGGGTGGGCTGGGTTCTGTGGCGCGAGGAGGCCGACCTGCCCGAGGAGATGATCTTCTGGGTCAACTATCTCGGCGGCAACATGCGCGACATCGCGCTCAACTTCTCGCGGCCCGGCGGACAGGTGGTCGCCCAGTACTACAACTTCCTGCGGCTCGGCCGGGAGGGCTACGCCAAGATCCACAACGCCTGCTACGCGACGGCGCAGTACATCGCGGACGAGGTCGCGAAGCTGGGACCGTTCGAGGTGATCTACAACGGCGACGCGCGGCACGGCATTCCGGCACTGTGCTGGACCATGAAGGACGGCGTCGATCCCGGCTTCAGCCTGTTCGACTATGCCGACCGCCTCGCGAGCCGGGGCTGGCAGGTGCCGGCCTATACCCTGCCGGCCAACTGCGAGGATCGCGCGATACAGCGGATCCTGGTGCGGCACGGCGTCAGCCGCGATCTCGGCTCGCTGCTGGTCGAGGACATGAAACGCGCCATCGACTACTTCGCGCAGCACCCGGTCCACACGTCCCTGGCGGCGGACGAGGCGACGGGTTTCCATCACTGACGCGCCGTTTAGACCGAGCCGGGTTCAGGCGCGACTGACCGGCATGGTCACTCGCTGGTGCGCAGGCGCGAGCGCTGCACCAGCGCGATGGTCAGCAGCGGCGCTCCGACGGTAATGAGCGCGACGACGATCAGCAGGTCGCCGAGTTCGCTGTAGTCGGCGGCGACGGCGATCGCGCCGCTCGCCCGGTCGCGCACTTCCCGGGCGATCGTGAAGACCTCGTTCAGGTACTTGGTGCCGAGGCTGGCGGCCGACAGCGCCAGGTTCGTGAAGGAGGCCATGACGGCGAAGAAGGTCGCCTTGAGGTGCGCGGGCGCGTTCTTGGCGATCCAGGCGAGCATGGGGATCATCGCGATCTGCGCCAGCGGGGATTCCAGCGCGGTGTCCAGGATCGCGATGAAACGCGCATCCACGACCCCGCCGGTCTGTGGCGCGGTCCACTCGTGCAGCCCGTAGTAAAGGCCGATGTTGGGCAGCGACAGGATGCCCGCCGCGACGGTCAGCAGCGCGACCACATAGGCGATCGAGCGCGTCGCCATCAGGGGCCGCAGCACGATCATGCCGGCCAGCGCGAGGCCTGACGAGATCAGCGTCAGCACCGAGATGAACTGCTGGTCGAAGCCGAGCACGTCGATCTCCCACCAGGTCACGCCCGGCCCCGGCAGCGGCACCGCGCGGAACACGAACACGATGATCGCCGTCCCGACGAGCGCGCGCCGGGCCGCCGGGTCCAGTTCGCGCAGAAGCTGGCGCATGAGGAACAGCACGATCGCCATCGAGCCGGTGAAGACGATCTCCTGGTTGAACGGAAGGTCGCTCAGGCCCATCGTCAGCGTGAAGGCCACGAACAGG
>JAEPNS010000235.1 GCA_017643325.1 Alphaproteobacteria bacterium
GAGACCGCCGGTCGCGCCGGTGATCAGCACCCAGTCACCCTCCTTCGTGCCGAGCACGTTCTCGACCTGGTTGGCGGCGGTGCCGAGGTGGCGGCCGATCACGGTCGCTTCGTGGAAGCCGAGGTTGTCGGGGATGGGCACCGCACGCGAGGCCTTGGTGCGCACATACTGCGCGTAGCCTCCCCAGATGGTGACGCCGAGGAAATCCACGGGCCCGAGGCCCGGGATGGACATGTAGGCATCGGGCTTGTCGGTCGGCACGAACAGGCTGCAGAAGACCCGGTCACCCACCTTGCGCTCAGTGACATTCTCGCCCACGGCCGTGATCACGCCCGACGGGTCGACCCCGAGGATGTGCGGCAGCTCGGGCTTGTGGGCGTAGGTGCCCTCGCGCAGGTAGATGTCGAAGGTGCGGTTGACCGAGACCGCGTGGACCTCGACCAGCACGTCGTCGGGCCCGAGTTCCGGCGTTTCCACGTCCTGATAGGACAGGACATCGTCGCCGCCAAAATCGGTCATCACCACAGCTTTCATCGTGTTTCTCCCCGTAATTCCTTTCGCCGCCGCTCGCTTATGTCGCGAGCAGATCTATTTCTCGATTGGCCGGGCAAAGCTTAGTTCGTGACCGTCGGGATCGAGAAGGTGAAAATACCGCTCGCCCCATTCCGCGTCGCGCGGCGCGGTCTCCGGCTCCAGCCCTGCCTCGACCGCGCGCACGAACATCGCGTCCACGTCGGACACATAGAAGATCGCCCGTCCCCACCAGTTGAGCTTCGTGTCCTCGGGCTGGGCCGTGATGTTGAGGTAGCCGTTGCCGGCCGCGAAGGAGGTGAACGCCGCGTCCGGCCCGCCGTAGATCCGCTCGAAGCCGAGCGCCTCGTAGAAGGCGACGGACCGCGCCATGTCGTGGGTGCCCAGCGTGACCGCGGACAGTCCCTCGATTTTCGGCGCATCGCTCATGCCGCTATCCGTTCCCTTGCGTTCAAGCCACCTTCACGGGCTTCCCGGTCTCCGCCGACTCGACCACAGCTTCCAGCACCGCGATCCCGTGGACCACGTCGTCCTTCGGCACCGGATATGCCTCCCCGCCCGAACATGCGGCGGCGAAGGCCTCCAGCTCGGCGTTGACCATGTCGAAGCCCGAGAAATCCTCGGACTGGGCCTCTATCTTGCCCGTCGAGCCGGTGATCGGCCCGTCGCCGTTGGGCACGAACTCGAAAGATGAAAGGTCCGGCTTGCGGATCTCGAACGAGCCGCCCAACCCGTATGCCTGCACGCGGAAGCTCGGCGCGGTCGCGAGCATGTTGGCCATATACCCCGACATCCCGTTCTCGAACATGAACAGCATCGACGAGGTGTCGTCGGTGTCGTTCGGCACGGCACGGCGGAAGGACTGGCAGTAGGCCTCCTCGATCCGGCCGAACAGGTTGATGTAGATGTCGATGACGTGGACACCCATCGGGGTCAGCCCGCCGACGGGGGTCTCGGTCCTGTCGGCGCGCCACGCGTCGGCCGCGAGAAACATCCCGTTCGGCGCGCACATGGTCCCCTCCACATGCATCAGCTCCTTGAGCGCGCCCGCATCGACCAGTTCCTTTGCCCGGTGCACCGAAGGATGAAAGCGGCGGTTGAAGCCGGTGGCCAGAACGACGCCCGCCTTCTCGCAGGCCGCGAAGGCGGCCTCCGCATCCGCCTTGGTCAGCGTCAGCGGTTTTTCGCAGAAGACGTGCTTACCGGCGGCGGCCGCCGCCTCGATCTGCTCGCGGTGCTTCGAATGCGGGGTCGCGAGGACGACCGCGTCGAGGTCGTCGATCGCCAGCAGGTCATCATAGTCGTCAACCAGCGCGAAACCCTTGTCGTCGGCGTACTCCTGCGCCTTGGACTTCGTGCGCGTCGCGCCATGCGTGAAGGTGATGTTGTCCGACTTGCCCTGGACGGAATCGACGAGGACCTTGCCCCACCATCCAAGACCGACGATTGCTGCGTTGACCATGCGTGCTTTCCCCCGGGAACGTGAAATTTGGTTGCGGCAAGGATGCCATGTTCGAAGCGGAAGCGGAACGCCTGCCGCAACTGGGGCGTCATTCCTGCGAAGACAGGAATCCATTAACCCAGGCGCTTGCCTTCGCAGGGGTGACGAGCGAGGCGAGGGCAAACTTTGCGGCAACTCATCGATGGTATTCCGCCCGTGCCCGCCGGGCTATAGTCGCCGACAACCAAACAATCTCAACGCCAGGGGGAAATCATGAGCTTGCGTGTCGGTGTCTGCGGTCTGGGAATCATGGGTGGGGCCTTCGCGGCCAACCTCGTCAAAGCCGGCTTCGAGGTGACCGGGTTTGACCCGGTCAAGTCCAAGGTCAACGCATTGGTGAAGGCCGGCGGCAAGGCAGGCAAGAGCGCCGCGGATGTCGCGCGCAAGTCGGATGTGGTGATCACGTCGCTCACCTCGCCGAATATCCTCGATGCTGTCGTCAACGGGAAGGACGGGATCGCCGCCGGCGCGAAGAAGGGCCTGGTCGTGCTCGAAACCTCGACGCTCGGGGTCGAGGACAAGGACGCCGCGCGCGAATCGCTGGCGAAGAAAGGCGCGGTGCTGATGGACGCCCCGGTCTCCGGTGCCGGCAAGCAGGCCGCCACCGGCGAGATCACGATCATGGTCTCCGGCGCCAAGAAGGACTTCAACACCGTGAAGCCCGTGCTCGAAGGCTTCACCATGCTGCAGTATCACGTCGGCCCGTTCGGCGATGGCATGAAGCTGAAGATGCTAATCAACATGCTCATCAGCGTGCACGGCGCGGCCTTCGCCGAGGCGATCACGCTGGCGCGCGCGTCGGGCATCGACCTCGATGTGTTCGGGGAAGTCCTCAAGAAGTCCGCCGGCAACAGCCGTGTGATCGAATACCGCGGCCCGCTGATGCTGGCCGACGAGTATGCCGATCCCAAGGTCAAGACCGCGGACCTGACGGTCATGATCAAGGACAACAATCTGATCGAGGACTACGCCAAGTCGAACAACGCGCCGGTGCCGGTCTTCCAGGCGAGCATGTTCTCGGCCTACGCCGCGATGGCGCAGGGCTACGGTTCGGAGGACCCGGGCGTGGTCACACGCATCTACGAGCAGATGGCCGACATTCCGCGCAAGAAGAAGCGCGCGCCCGCGAAGCGCAAGAAGTAGTCATGGCGCTCGCGGCCGGGGTCGTCGGCCTCGGCAACATCGGGGCCGGTGTCGCGCGGAATCTTCTCGTGGCAGGCCACGACACGATCGGCTTCGACATAGACGCCGAGCGCACGTCCCTGCCCGGCCTGCGCCCCGCCGCCGATGCCGCGCAGGTCGCGGAGAACAGCGACCTCGTGGTGGTCGCGGTGCCCAACCTCGGCGCATGGCGGTCCACGCTCGCCGCCATCGCCGCCCACGGGCCGCGCGGACTGGCCGTTGCGGACCTGTGCACCTTTCCGCTGGAGGAAAAGGAACAGGCGCACGAGGAGTTGCGGCGCGCGGGAATCGCGCTGCTCGACTGCCCGGTGAGCGGGGCCCGCCCCCAGGCCGAGGCGGGCGAACTCGCGATGCTGGTCAGCGGCGACAACGATGCGTTCGAACGCGTCCGCGCGGCTCTGGAAGCTTTCTGCCGGAGCGTGACCCATGTCGGGACATTCGGGACATCGTCGAAGATCAAGTACGTGATCAACCTGATCATCTCGATCCAGAACCTTGCATCCGCAGAAGCATTCCTGCTTGCCCGCAAGGCGGGGATCGACCTGCGGCAGATGGCCGACGCGGTGATGGACAGCGCGGCCTATTCGAAGGTGTTCGAGATCCGGGCGGACAAATGGATCAGCGGCGATTATTCGGACCCCACCGCCGAACTGGCGATCCAGCTCAAGGACAAGGACATCGTGCGCGACTTTGCCGCCGGGGTGAATGCGCCCACGCCACTGTTCGACGCGACCATGCCCTACTACATCGCCGCCGCGTCCCAGGGCCGCGAACAGGAAGATGCGGCGTCGATCCTCGCCGTACTCGAGGCGATGGCGGGAATGCCGCGCGACTGACCCCGGTCTCACGCACTGCGACGGACTGTCGGCGCGGCTGGCGGCAGTTCCCGCTCACGCGCGACATTGTCGGCTATCCGAGGAGGCAGAGATGGCACGACACATCCGGCGCATCGTCACCGGGCACGATTCCGAAGGGCGCTCGACCGTCCTGTACGAGGGCCCGGCGCCCAATCCCGTAAAACGCAAGGCCGGATGGACCGCGACGGTCCTCTGGCACACCGACAGCATGCCCGCGCGCTACGCCGACGACGACCGCGCGCTCGGCGAGTTCGGCGTCGAGCCGCCCAAACACGGCACGATCTTCCGCACCGTCGAATTCCCGCCGGATTCCGAGACGGGTGAAGCGGACAATGCCGAGGTGCTGGCCGAACTGGGACTCGACCCCGCCCAGAACGCGGCACGGCCCGACGTGCACCACACGCTTCACCGCACCGATACGGTCGACTACCTGATCGTGCTGACCGGCGAGATCGACATGCAGCTCGACACCGGCGAGGTGCATCTGGAAGCCGGCGACGTTGTCGTCCAGCAGGGCACCGTCCACGCTTTCCGCAACCGCAGTGACTCCCCCTGCCTCGTCGCAGCCGTGCTGGTTGACGCCTCGGGCGGTTGACTCGATCCAACTGAGTGGTTGAAGTGCGCGCGCGTGCACAAGCGCCGCCATTTACGACCAACGATTGTTTCCGGGGGAATCCTCATGCCGCTTCGTTCCTTGACCCTTGTCGCGCTCGCGGGCCTCTTGCTGGCCGCATGCAGCACCTACTCGTCGACCACCGTGAGCAAGCCCGGCGAAGAGCAGTCCAGAACCGAGACCGACCCCACAGTCGTGCGTGCCGATGTCGCGAGCGATCGCCCGGCGACCAATCCCGCGGACATCATCCTCACCAAGGACGACATCACCGACCGTTCCTACGAGGTGATCGGCGATATCAAGGTCACGGTGAACAAGACAACGATCTTCCACTCGGACCCGACACCGGAAAAGGTGGATGAACGGCTGCGGGAGAAAGCCGCGGAGCTCGGCGCCGACGCGGTGATTCTCGTGCGGTACGGCTCGGTCGGGGTGTCCGCCCTGAGCTGGGGTTCGCTGGACGGCCAGGGCCGGGCGGTCTTCTTTCCGAAGGGATCTTCCTAGGTGCGCAGGGCCGCACTGGCGGCTGCCGCCCTCGCTCTCGCGGCCTGTGCCCGCTCGGCGCCCGAACTGCCACCGGACTACGGCTCGGTCAGCGCGACGGATCGGCTGTCCGCCAGCGACTTCACGTCCGCGGACCTGAGGCTGACATGCGGCGATATCGTGTCCGAACAGAAGGCGATGACCGAGACAGCTCGCCAGCTGACCGGCGTGATCGAGGCCAACCGCCAGCACAACCAGGTAGCGGGCTACTTCGGCGGCCTGTTCCTGTTTCCGCTCGTGGCCGTCAGGGAAAACCCTGACGAGAAAACCAAGCTGGACCGGATGCAGGACCGCTGGGATACGCTGACCCAACTCAAGCGATTCAAGGACTGCGATACGCCGAGCGGGTGAGTGTCGGCAGGATATCTGCTTTGACCGCGTTTCCCCTGACTCCTATGATCAACTCATCATCAAGGGGAACATCCGATGACCGTCAAATACCACCTGATCAGCTCGTTCACCTGACCGTGGGTCCAGCGCGCCGTGATCCTTTTGCGCGCCAAGGAAATCGAGTTCGACGTCACCTACATCAACCTGCAGGAC
>JAEPNS010000236.1 GCA_017643325.1 Alphaproteobacteria bacterium
AGTCCTCGCCCAGCCGGAGCGCAAGATCGTCCACGGACACGGTGTCGGCGGTGGCGGCGACCGTGCCGTCCAGCTCCAGCGCCTTGCCCTTCAGCGACGCGGGCGCCGGGCCGTCCGACAGGCTCGCGACCATTGCCGCGATATCGTCGGCGCGGACCTCGATCTGGCCGCCGACCCGTGCGGACTCGCCGGTACCCGACATGACGCCCGAATAGTCGATCCGTGCGCCGGCGGTCGAGATGCGCGCGTTGATCGGCGTTGCCTTGTCGGCGACCAGTTCCCCGACCGCAGCGTTCAGGTCGATGTCGAAGCCGCGCGCCATCAGCGAGCCCTCGGCGCGGAAGGGCCCGGTGAGGCTGCCGGCCCCGAGGGTCATGTCGATATCCTCGATCCGCTCGCGCGTGTCGGGGGTGGCGTAGATGACGGTGCCGTCGACAATCTGCACATTGTCGAAACGCACGGCCGGCGCGGCCGAGCCGCGGCCGTTGGATGACGCCCCGTTGCCCGCCGCGCCGGATGTGTCCTCCTGTTCCGGCGCGAAGGTCCAGTTGTTGGTCCCGTCGGCAAACTGCTCGAGCAGGATCACCGGCTCGCGCAGCACGATCCGGTTGACCTGGACGTTGCCCGACAGCAGCGGGAACAACGCCACCTCCACCGTCGCGCCGTCGAGGCTGATCATGTCGGGACCCGTGCCCTGGGCGGCGTTCGAAAGCCGCACGCCGTCCGCCGAGACGCCCGGCGCGGGCAGCAGGCGGAAACTCAGGTCGCCGTCGATCGAGAGCGTGCGCCCGGTCGCCTTGCGGACCTCCGCCGCGACATCGGCCTTGATCGAATCCGTCGGCACGAACAGCGGCCCGACAAACGCGGCCGCGACCGCGACGACGACCAGAACACCCAAACCGATAAGCAGCTTTCGCACGAGGATACTTCTCCAGAACGATATGGCGTTCCGCCATGGCGGAAACGCCCGAAACAGGCAGCCGTTGCGCCTTCGCGACGGACGATACGCCGGGCAGCGACCGTCGGAAAACGCAAATCGCCCACACCGGCAATAAAACGCAAACTTGTTGGCGAAGATGTGACGGTGCGCACAGTTGGGCAAGCCACGAATTCGTGGCAGCCTGCCGCGATGTCGCACATTCCAGCCTTCCTGTTCGCCCTCGCGGCGCTTGCGGTCTCGGCGGTTCCGCCGCTCGCCGCCCAGTCCCCGCAGCCCGAGGATTCCACCGGCCGGGGCGCGCACGCCCTCGCCTTCGCCGACCGGCACATGGTCGCCGCCGCCCATCCCGACGCGGTCGAGGCCGGCCTGGCCATGCTGCGCCGGGGCGGGAGCGCTGCGGACGCCGCGATCGCCGTGCAGCTCGTCCTCGGCCTTGTGGAGCCGCAAAGCTCCGGGATCGGCGGCGGCGCATTCGCCCTGCATCTGGATGCCGACACGCGCGCCGTCACGGCCTATGACGGGCGTGAGACCGCACCGCTCGACGCCACCCATGACATGTTCCTGCTGACCGATGGCAAGCCGATGCCCCGCGGGGCGGCGGCGACGGGCGGGCTGGCCGTGGGCACGCCGGGCACCGTCGCGCTGCTGGCGCGCCTGCACCGCGAGCACGGACGCCTGCCCTGGGCGGAGTTGTTCGGGCCCGCCATCGAGCTTGCGCGCGAGGGATTCACCGTCGGGCCGCGCCTGGCGACGATGCTTGCCGGGCGCCGCGCCGAACGGCTGAAGACGTTCGAGACCACGCGCGACTATTTCTTTCCCGGCGGCGCGCCCCTGACCGCGGGAACGGTCCAACGCAATCCCGCCTACGCCGATACGCTCTCCCGGCTCGCGCGCGACGGTGCCGCCGCCTTCTACGAAGGCCCCGTCGCGCAAGACATCGTCGGCGCGGTGCGCGGCGCGGCAACGAATCCCGGCGTGATGCGGCTTGAAGACCTGTCCGGCTACCGCGTCGTGGCGCGCATGCCGGTTTGCCCGGTCTACCGCATGTACCGGATCTGCGGCATGGGCCCGCCGTCGTCCGGCGGCCTGACCGTCGGGCAGATTCTCGGCATCCTCGCGAACTTCGACCTGCCCGGGATGGGACGCGACGATCCGCAGAGCTGGCACCTGATCAACGAGGCCTCGAAACTCGCCTTCGCCGACCGCAACCGCTACATCGCCGACGCCGACTTCGTGCCGGTTCCGGCCGACGGCCTGCTCGACCGCGACTACCTGGCCGCGCGCGCCGCGCTGATCCGGCAACAAACCTCGATCATTCCGCCCGTCGCCCCGGGGCGGCCGCCCGGAATACCGCGCGAGCCGCGTGCGTCCGACGACAGCGTGCGCCCGCCCGGCACGAGCCACATCTCCGTCGTCGACGGCGACGGAAACGCGGTGTCGATGACGACCACGATCGAGGGCGCGTTCGGCTCGCAGCTGATGGTGCGCGGGTTCCTGCTCAACAACCAGATGACCGACTTCAATTTCGTCGCGGAGAGGGATGGCCGGCCGGTCGCCAACGCGATCGCCCCGGGCAAGCGCCCGCGCAGTTCGATGGCCCCCACGCTGGTGTTCGACCGCGACGGTGCGCTGCGGCTGGCGGTCGGGTCACCCGGCGGCAGCCGGATCATCGGATATGTCGCAAAGACCCTCGTCGCGGTGCTCGACTGGGAGATGGACATCCAGGCCGCCATCGACATGGGGCACCTGGTCAACCGCAACCGGTTCACCGACCTCGAGGACGGCACCGGAGCCGAGGACCTCAAGGCCCCGCTCGAAGCACTGGGCAACCGGGTCAAGGTCCGGGACCTGAACAGCGGGCTGCACGGGATCGAGATCGTCGACGGCAGGTTGCGCGGCGGCGCCGACCCGCGGCGGGAGGGCGTGGCGCGCGGCGACTAGTTTCGTGGCGCGCCGTACCGCGTCAGGACGTTCGAGCTCAGGAACGCGAGCACCGAGGCGGACAGCATGACGACGGCCATTGGCAGCGGCGTGTCGTCCTGGACCATGCCGGCGAGCTGGGCGAAGCCCGCGCCGATCAGCATCTGGAGGAAGGCGAGCAGGCCCGACGCCGTGCCTGCGAACTGGGGGCTGATGCTGACGGCACCGGCTTGCGCGTTCGGCATGGCCAGCCCGTTGGCAAATGCCATCGCCGCGCCCGGCAGGAAGATTGTCCACGGAGACCAGACGTCCGCCAGCACGAAGGCGAGCATGACCCCCCCGAAAACCACGGCGAGACCGCTGCCAAAGCGCATCATCCGGTCGAGCCCGACGCGTTCGCCGAAGCGGCCCGTCAGGAATGTGCCGGCCATGAAGCCCGCGGAGATCAGGATGAAGAACAGGCCGAACTCGGTCGGCGGCCGGCCCAGGATGTCGATCATCACAAAGGGCGCTGCGCCGAGAAATGCCATGAACATCCCCATGCCGAACCCGACCTGCCCCGCGTAGCCGAGGAAAGCCGGCACGCGCAGGAGAATCCCGAAGCCCGAAATCATGCCGCGGAATGTCTGGACTTCCATGCCCTGCTGCAGGGTCTCGGGCACTTTCGGCAGCGCCAGCGCCAGCACGAGCGCGCCGGCGATCCCGGTAAACACGAACACGGCGCGCCAGTCGAAAAAGTCGTTCAGCAGGCCGCCGATCAGCGGCGAGAGCATCGGGGCCACGACCAGCGCCGTGATCATGTAGGCCATCATCCGCGCCGCCGTGTCGCGGTTGTACAGGTCGCGGATGATCGCGCGGCTCAGCACCATTCCGGCCGCACCGCCGACCGCCTGGATGATGCGCCCGAAGACGACCAGGTCCAGCGTCGGCGCGATGGCCGCGACGACGCTCCCGAACAGGAATATGGCCAGGCCCGCCACCAGCACCGGGCGTCGGCCGTAGCGGTCCGAAGCCGGCCCGTAGAACAGCGTCGAGAAGGCGATCGAGAACAGCGCCAGCGAGAGGGTGAGCTGCACCGTCGCCGCCGGCGCGTCGAACGCGACCTGCAGCACGGGCAGCACCGGCAGGACGATCTGCATCGACATCGGTCCCAGCGCGGTGATCACCGCAAGGATCGCGATCAGGGTCCAGGCTCTGGCGGGCGGCGCGTTCATGCCGGGCGCGATAGGCCATCGCGCGTGCGCCGTAAAGCGGCGAAACCGCGCATGTCCCGGTCCGTGATACGCGGAGTTGCTATTTGGAGAGCTCGGCCTTTCCGTCCGCCACCTGGTCGTAGCGGAACACCACATCCGGATCTGCGTCGAGCAGCGATCCGTCCCGCCCGTCATATTCGAAGCGCGACAGGAGATCGCGGATAAGGTTTATGCGCGCCGTGCGCTTGTCGTCAGTCTTTACGATGGTCCACGGTGCGGCCGGGCGGTGCGTGCTGACCAGCATCGCATCGCGCGCCGCGCTGTACTCGTCCCAGAGGTCCTGCGCCTGTGCATCGACCGGGCTGTTCTTCCACTGTTTGAGCGGATCGTCGCGCCGCTCGCCAAGCCGTTCTGCCTGCTCTTCGCGGGAAATATCGAGATAGTACTTGATCAGGGACACGCCGCCGTGGACGACGATCCGCTCGAAGTCGGCGACCGTCTCCATGAAAAGGCGTTGTTCCTCTTCGGTCGCGTAGCCCATCACACGCTCGACGCCCGCGCGGTTGTACCAGGAGCGATTGAACAGGGCGATCTCGCCTTCGGCCGGGAACTCCTCGACGTAGCGCTGGTAGTACCAGCTCTTTCGTTCGCGGTCCGACGGCACTCCGAGCGCGACGACGCGCGTGTCGCGCGGGCTCATATGCTCGACAATGCGCTTGATGACACCGTCCTTGCCGGCCGCGTCGCGCCCTTCCAGCAGCACGAGCACCCGCAGTCCGTCGGCGATCACGTGACGCTGGAACTTCACCAGCTCAATCTGCAGTGCCTCGAGCGTGGCCTTGTAGGTTTTCTTGTCCATGTCAGGCCTCCCCGCCCTCACCCAACGTCCGGGCGCGTTCGGCGTTGCGCAGGTTGAACCGGCTTTCCGGTTTGGCGGCCATGCGGGCTTCCATCAGTTCGCGCGCCAGCGCACCGCGGCCTGCCCGGATCGCGCTCTCGACCAGCGTGCGCTGGACCACGTCGCGCTGGGCGTTCGAGCCGCCGAAGCGGCTGGCGACCGGTGCGACCGGCTCCACGAGGTCGGTCGCGGTGCCGTAGTCGCCGGCGCCGAAGGCGCGGATGGCGCGGGCCAGCGGCAGGCCGACCTCGCGGGTCATCATGGCGTTGGTGCCCTGTCCTGCCGCCGCTTTCTCCATCGTGCCGAGCAACGCGTCGGCCGCCTTCTCCCGCCCCGCACCGACGAAGGCCATCATCGCGTGCACGTCGTTGAAGGCGTAGTAACCGTCGTCGATCGTGCCCTCCCAGGTGTCCGCAAGGCCCGCCCAGCGGTCGCCCACGTCGACCCCGTCGAGGTGCAGCCTCCAGAGCAGCGCCGAGGCGTCGAGCATCTCCAGCGCGACGTCGGATTTCTCGGGCCGCACGCCGGTGTCGTATATTTCCAGCACCCGGTCGTGCTCCTCCCGGTCGAGGTGGTAGAGCGCCAGGTGCCACCAGTTGTGGAAGGCGAACATGTTCTCCGGCGCCCAGTCCTCGCGGCGCCCGTTGAACCAGTCGATGCCGTCGCCGGTCCGGCCCTGCATCTCCATCACATGGGCGACAGCATGGATCGCCCACGGGTCGCGCGGCTCGATCTCGACGGCCCTGCGGCCGGTGTCCTCGGCCGCGGCGAAGTCGTTGGTTTCCTCC
>JAEPNS010000237.1 GCA_017643325.1 Alphaproteobacteria bacterium
TGGATTCGATGCAGCATCTCCACGAGGACGAAGTGCAGGCGCAGCTTGCGGAGCACCCGCCGCCGGCCGACCGCACCGCCGCAGAGATCGCGGCGCTGCGCACCGAGATCCGCGAACTGCGTGACCTCGTCGAAGCCCGGGACCGAACCGGATGAGTTGCGGCTAGCGCGCCAGCCCGTAGACCCGTATGGCAGCGCTGTGGCCGCGCACCGCCGTCTCGCCCATATCGCGAAACCCGTCCGGTGGCCGGTCGAGCCGGTCGACCGTCGCCGCGCTGGCGAGCACGACGGTGCCGTACTCCTTGTTCGCCTGCTCCAGGCGCGAGGCGACGTTCACCGTGTCCCCGTAGACGGTATAGACCTGCCGGTGGCCCGACCCGACCACGCCCGCCGCAACGGGCCCGGTGTGAATCCCGACGCGCACGTCGATCCGCACGCCCTCATAGTCGCGTCCCGAGACGACCCGGGCGATCTCGGTTGCGGCCGCAACAGCTGCCCCGGCATGGTCTTCGATTTCCGCCGGGACGTTGAACACGGCGAGGAGCCCGTCGCCCTGCAGGTTCGTCACCACACCCCCGCATCGTCCGATACATCCTCCGGCCGCGTCGAACACGCGATTGAGTGTCGCGATGACATCCGCCGGCGTGCGTTTTTCGGAGAGGCTGGTGAACCCGGCCACGTCGAGAAACAGGACCGTCGCCTCGTGCTGGGCCGGCGCGAGCGCGCGGCGGTCGCGCAGCAGACGGTCGATGACCGCGCCGGGAACGAACTGTCCGAACAGGTCGGTGACGCGCGTGCGATCGGCCTCGGCCTCGGCCCAGTCGGCGACGACGGTCCGCGCGCGGTGCACCGCGAAGGCCAGCAACAGGGAGGTGACGAAGATCGTGATCGATTCCTCGAACCGGCTGCCGCGCGCGATGAAGTCCGGATCGAGGACCAGCGAGATGTAGACATCGCCCGGCGCGCCGAGGGGCAGGTCGCCCCACGACACGGTGCGCTCCATGCCAGAGACGATGAACGCAAAGACCGCCCACCAGGTGGCGGTGATCGCCGTACCGCACCAGATCAGCAGGCCGGGGGACAACGTCAGTGCGGCCACACCGAGCACGATGAAGAAGTAGTAGATGCCCAGGCCGCGATACACGAAGACCTGCGGCACGTCGCCACCCTGGCTCAGGGGTGCGAATGCGAAGACGGCCCCGATCGCGATGATGTCGATGGTGAAAAAGACGTACTTGTAGAGCGGGTGATTGTAGCGGGTCCCCACGATCGCGCGGAACGCGAACCCGGCCGCCGCGAAGAGAAGCAGTGTGACGCCGATCACGATTCCGGTGCGCTCGGCACCAAGGCTGATGAACCAGGCTGCCGCCGGCAACAGCGCAAGGGAGCGCCCGAGCAGCGCGAGCCTGAGCCCTTTCGCCTGGGCAGAGCGCAACTGCTCACCGATATCGTTCCCGGATGTTTCGGGATTGGCAGTCGTCATCCGTATTGTCTCACGCGCACTGGTGCGAAGCGACCGAATGACGAGGCGGAGATAGCGTTCGAGAGATGCAAGCGACTGAAATAATTGCAGAAAATGGAGAGTGGTTGACTCAGCCCAGATTTCATTCAAACCACTGAAATTAAACGAGAAATTGTCAACGCCACTGGAGTCATGATCGGTCAAATTTCCCAATAATTCAATGAAATTATGATTTTAGCCGATTTTCCTCACTTTTTCCTTCCCAAATCGAGTCGCGTCCGTTCATTGTGATTCGCAGGCGAGATGGAGGCGATGCAATGCGTAAATCCCTGGCACTGATCGGCTTGCCGATCCTCCTTGGCGGCTGTGGATTGCCGCCTGCGGTTTCGGTGGCGTCCTGGGCCCTCGATGGCGTGAGTTACCTGGTTTCGGGAAAGAGCGTGACCGATCACGCGATATCCGAGGTGGCGCAGCAGGATTGCGCACTGCTCCGGATCGTGCAGGGACGAACCATGTGCGAGGAATTTTCCGATGACGGCGGCGACGGTCCGATTTTCACCGCGTCGGCCCTTTCCGAGGCCGGGCACAGCGGCCCGGTGGTCACCGATCCGTTTGATCCCCGGGCGCTGACGGGCGGGCCTGTGAATTCGTTCGCGCCATCCGCGAATCCCGTTGCGGCGGTGCCGGAGCTGGCCGAGATCGCACAGGCGTTTGGCCCGAACGCGACCAACGCCGCGGCGATCGATATCGAGCCGTTGGAGCCGCTCCCCGCGACATCCGACTGGACACCGCCGGCCCCGACCGGGGACCCGGGTGCGTCCGACGGCGCCGTCGGGCCGGATGCTCCTGTGGCACCGGTCGGTCTCGGCGTCGAGGCGGCCATCGAACGTGAGGTCCTCTCGCCGGCACGGGCCCCGAGCCGCAATTCCGAAGAGTCTCAGACGGCGCGCGCCTATGTTGCCGTCGTCGGCAGCTTCTCGAACCCTGGCAACGCGCGTGGCCTGGCCGACAAGCTCGCCTATCTCGGCGCCGAAATCCGCATTTTCGAGGCTGGAGGCAGGACGTGGCATCGCGTCGTCGCGCCGGCGTCGCTCGACGAAGTCCAGCAAGCGGGCTTCTCGGATGCCTGGCTGCTGCGGATCTGCGACGCGGCGGAGACCGGCGGCGGATCGTGCGCCACCTGGCAGCCGCGCGCCGAAGCCGGCAAGCTGCAGGTGGCCGCGGCAAACTGAGACCGGTCATGATTTTGCCGGGATTATCCGCTACGTTCCCGGAATGAATATCTTTCGCATTTCCGCGGCTGCTGCAGCCGTTCTTGCAGCGCTTGCGGCTGCCGCCAACGCGCACGCCTCCTCGGTCACGCACGCGTCGCATCGCGCCTACTACGAGATCGGGATCGGCCGGGTCGACGCCGGTGCGTCGATCGTCGACGCGACGGGCCGGATGATCGCGGAGTGGCGCCAGGCCTGCGAAGGCTGGACAACGAACCAGAAGCTTGTCGTCAGCATGGCGCCGGGCGAGGGCGATCCGATCGATTCGGAGGTCTCGCTGACGAGCTTCGAGAATTCCGACGGCACGGAATATACCTTCGATTCCGAGACCATCGTCGATGGCGAGACGGTCGAGCGGGTGCGCGGACGCGCCGAGCGCCCGGCCCCCGGCCAGCCGGGCAAGGCCCGATATGACGAGCCGCGCGGGATCACGCTCGACCTTCCGGCCGACACGGTGTTTCCCTTCGAGCATACGATTGCGGTGCTGGAGGCGGCGGAGCGCGGGGAGAAGCGCTCGTTCAACCACTATTACGACGGCTCGCAGCCCGAGATCTCGCCGATGGCCGCCAACGCGCTGATCCTCGGCAAGCCCCGCGCGCCGGGAGAGGGCGGCATTGCCTCGCTCGGCGAACTTGCGCAGCGGAAATGGTGGCCGGTGCGCCTTGCGATGTTTGACGGCCAGAAGAAGGACGGCGGTGAAGAGCAGCCCGAATTCGAGATGACGCAGATCCTCCAGGACAACGGTGTCGTGCGGAAGTTCGAGTTCGACTACGGGGAGTTTTCCCTCGTCGCGTCGCTGATCAGGGTCGAGCCGCTCGAGGCGCCGCGCTGCAATTGAGCGGTTCAGTCGAGGGCGCGGCCCTTGGAAATCGCATCGCGGCCGAGTTTCCCGCGAACCTGATCCATCACCTCTTCGACCCGCTTGCGCTGGGCGGCGTCCGGGTCGGCCAGGTCGGGCGGATCGGCCTGCGCCGCGTCGGTGAAATTCGAAAGCCCGATCCCGATCAGCCGGAATCCCGACCCCGGCGGGGCGCCCGAGATGGCCTTGTCGAGCAACGGGAGCGCCGCGCGATATAGAGTCTCGGCCAGTTGCGTGGGCGCCGGTAACGCCTGCGAGCGGGTCAGCGTCCTGAACTGGCCGGTCTTGAGCTTCAGTGTCGCCGTGCGGCCGGCAAGCCCGCGCGCCTTGATCCGGCCGGAGAGCTTTTCGCACAGCGGCCAGAGACGGCGTGCGAGTTCATCGGCGGACGCGATATCCCGGGAAAATGTCGTCTCGTTCGAGAGGTTTTTCGGCACCGATTCGGGTTTGACCGCGCGCGTGTCCTCGCCTCGGCTGAGCCGGGCGAGCCGCTTTCCCATCGCGCCGTATCGTGAAACCAGCCGGGCCTCGTCGACGCTCCGAAGCTGGCCGATCGTGTGGAGTCCGTCCGCGGCGAGCTTTCGGTGCAGCGCCGCACCGACGCCCCAGATGCGGGTGACCGGCTGGGCATCGAGGAAATCGAGCGTTTCCGACCGGCCGATAACGGCAAACCCGCGCGGCTTGTCGAGGTCGGACGCCAGCTTTGCCAGGAACTTGTTGTGGCTGAGGCCGATCGACGCGGTGATGCCGATCTCGCGCTCGATGCGGTTCACCAAGCGCACCAGCGCGGTGGCGGGGCTCGCCTGGTGCAGCCGTTCGGTACCCGACAGATCGAGAAAGGCCTCGTCGATCGACAGGGGTTCGACGAGCGGGGTGAGATCGCGCATCAGGGCGCGCACCTCGCGCCCGACCGCGACGTATTTCTCCATGTCCGGCTTGATGACGGTGGCATCCGGGCACAGCTTCAGCGCCTTGAACATGGGCATGGCAGAGCGCACGCCGTTGATCCGGGCGATGTAGCATGCCGCCGACACCACGCCGCGGCGCCCGCCACCGACGATGACCGGCCGGTCGCGCAGGCTCGGGTCGTCGCGTTTCTCCACGCTGGCGTAGAAGGCATCGCAGTCCATGTGCGCGATGGCGAGATGGTGAAGTTCGTCGTGGGCGATGATGCGCGGGGAATTGCAGGAGGGGCAGCGTGCCGCCCCGGCATCGAGCGCCGCAGCACAGTTCCGGCACAACCCGGTCGATGTCGCGGGGACGGACGCCACTGTCACGGCTTTGCCGGCCACAGCCACGCCGCGCCCCGTACGCCGCCGGCGTCGCCGTGCACGGCCGGAACGACCGGCGTCTCGATGGAATCCGAGAAGGCATAGTCGGCGATGCGGGACGGCAGGGTGTCGTAGAGCCGCGATATGTTCGACAGGCCGCCGCCCAGCACGATCACGTCGGGGTCGAGAATGTTGACGATGGCGGTCAGCGCGCGCGCGATCCGGTCCTCCAGGTCGCGCAGGGCGGCCTCCGCCTCGCCGTCGCCGCCCTGCGCGGCCTCGACGATCTCCGGTGCCGGGAGCGTCCGTCCGGACGCCGCGTGGAAGTGCCGCTCGAACGCGGGTCCGGAGATGAAGGCCTCGTTGCACCCCGTCCTTCCGCAATAGCACTCCGGGCCGGGATGCTCGTCCGCGCGCATCCAGGGGAGCGGCGTGTGCCCCCATTCGCCGGAGAGCGCGTTGCGGCCGACCAGGATGTCGCGGTCGACGATGATACCGCCGCCCACGCCCGTGCCCAGGATGACGCCGAACACCACGCGGTGACCGCGGCCGGCGCCGTCGACCGCCTCGGAAATGGCGAAGCAGTTGGCGTCGTTGGCGACCCGGACGCGCCGGTCGAGGGTCGCGGCCAGGTCCCGGTCGAACGGGTGCCCGATCAGCCAGGTCGAGTTCGCGTTCTTGACCAGCCCGGTTGCGGGCGAGACCGTTCCGGGGATGCCGATGCCGACGGGCGCGCGCGCCGCCGGGTCGGGGTCGACCGTGCGAA
>JAEPNS010000238.1 GCA_017643325.1 Alphaproteobacteria bacterium
AGGCCAGCACGACAGCTGCGGCGCCCTCGGTCCTCGCCAGCGTAAAACCGTCGCGAATCCAGGCCGTGTTGGCGGCATCGCGCGCCCGGTATTCGGCAAGCATGCCCGGCACCGCCGCGTTCGCGCCGTTGTTCGATCCGACCACATGGGCCGTCATGAAACGTATTCCGTTCATGCGCCAGCGCGCGTTCTCGACCATGCCGCCATGTGCCGGATCGACGTCCGCCTGGCGCTCCACGGCGATCGGGCTTGCGCCGCGGCTGCGGGTATCGGCAAAAAACATGGCACGCAGGACCGACAGCCGTTCGACGGGATCGTACCCGCCCGCGGACCGGCGGTGGCAGTCGGTCCACTCATTGTCGCCGGGTGTGTAGACGAGCGGTCCCGCGACACTGTCCATATAGTCGCGCTGCTCGGCGAACAGCTTGTCCGTGCAGGGCGTCCCGCCGCCCTTGATGTCGCCAACATGCACCGTCACCGCCGGCCGGATCGCATCGATCTCGGCGAGCAATGCCTCGAAAGGAGCGATGTCCCGCGGCCGATAGGGCATGTCGCCGATCGCCACGATCGTCGTTGGAGGAACCGTGGCGGACGGTGCGTCGGCGACGGGTCCCCGCGTGGCGCAACCCGCCAGCATGACGGCCACGCCCGCGCCACCCAACACGGCACGAGCAGGTCCTCCAGCGATGTCTAGAAGCGGGTGCATGGGCCAATCCTAGGCGGTTGGCGTGACGGTTGTCCTGCACCGAAATGTCGCGCGCGAAGCAGCGGAACGATGAATGTTTCGCATGGCTGATGGGTTCGATCAGTTTTTTTGATAACCCGGTTGTCTGCGTCCGTCCCGAAAGGGCAGTATTGCTGCAACGAAAACGAAAAACCGTGAAAACGGGGGAAATTCCACACGGAATCACTCAAGGGAGAGTTCTCAATGAGCATCAAAACACTGACCGGAATGGCTGCGGTTGCAGGCGTTCTGACCGTTGTCGGTGTGTCGGCACCGGCCCACGCCGCGACCCTCGACGACATCAAGTCCGCGGGCGAACTGAAATGCGGCATCAACACCGGCCTGCCGGGTTTCGCCTTCACCGACGACAAGGGCAACTGGACGGGCTTCGACGTCGCCTACTGCCGCGCGCTCGCCGCCGCGGTCCTGGGCGATCCCGACAAGGTCAAGTGGGTGAACCTGACCGGCAAGAACCGTTTCCCGGCGCTCGCCTCGGGCGAGATCGACGTGCTGTCGCGCAACACCACCTGGACCTTCTCGCGTGACGTCGACCTGGGCTTCACCTTTGTCGGCGTGAACTACTACGACGGCCAGGGCTTCATCGGCCGCAAGGCGTTGGGCGTGTCCAGCGCGAAGGAACTCGACGGCGCCTCGGTCTGCATCCAGACCGGCACGACGACCGAGCTGAACCTCGCCGACTTCTTCCGGATCAACAACATCAGCTATGAGCCGGTGCCGATCGAGACCAACGAGGAAGCGCGCAAGGCTTACGAAGCCGAGCGTTGCGACGTCTACACGACTGACGCCTCCGGCCTCGCCGCGACCCGCTCGACCTTCCCGGATGCAGACGCCCACATGGTGTTCCCGGAAATCGTCTCGAAGGAGCCGCTGGGACCGCTGGTCCGCCAGGGCGACGATCAGTGGGCCGACGTGGCGCGCTGGGTGCTCAACGCACTGATCAACGCCGAGGAACTGGGCATCACCCAGGCCAACGTCGACGAACTGGCGAAGGGCACCGAGAACCCGGAAATCAACCGCATCCTGGGCTCCGAGGGCTCGCTGGCGGAGATGCTCGGTCTCGAGAAGGACTGGGCCGTCAACGCGATCAAGGCTGAAGGCAATTACGCCGAGATCTTCGAGCGCTACCTCGGCAAGAACACCCCGCTGGGGATCGAGCGCGGCCTGAACGCGCTCTGGAAGGACGGCGGCATCCTCTACGCACCGCCGATGCGCTAGGACAGGTTCGAAGGCCCGCGGATACAGACACCTCCGCGGGCCTTCGTCTTTTCCGCACGCTTCCGTCGCAGAGCCAAACCGTGGCGAACACAAGTCTGAGCGGCCAACAGGACTCGTTCCGTGTCGGCAGCCTGCTGACCGATGAGCGAAGCCGGGGCATTGTCCTGCAGCTCCTCGTGCTGCTGGGCGTGGCGCTGTTCGTGGCCTTTATCGTCTCGAATACCATTGCCAACCTCCAGAACGCAGGCCTCGCATCGGGATACGGCTTTCTCGACGACACCGCCTTCTTCGACATCAACCAGAAGCTGATCGACTATTCATCGCAGTCGACGTTCGGCCGGGCCCTGGTCGTCGGTTTCCTCAACACCATCCTCGTCTCGGCACTCGGGATCATCACGGCGACGCTGATAGGCTTCATCGGCGGGGTGCTTCGCCTGTCCGACAACTGGATCGTGAGCCGCATGGTCACAGCCTGGGTCGAGTTCACCCGCAACGTGCCCGTGCTGCTGCAGATTATCTTCTGGTGGGCGATCCTGACCGGCCTCCCAAAGGTTCGCGACAGCATCGCGCTGGGCGACGCGGCCTTTCTGAACAACCGCGGCCTGCGGATGCCCGCGCCCATCCTCGAAAGCGGCATGGAGTGGGTGATCGCCGCCTTCGTCATCGCCGTCATTGCGGCCATCGCCGTCTCGCGCTGGGCGCGCAAGCGGCAGGAGGCGACGGGCCAGACCTTCCCGACCGGCTGGACCGCACTGGGCCTGATCATCGGCCTGCCGCTTGTCGTTTACCTCATTCTCGGCCAGCCGCTTGACTGGGACTTGCCGGAGCGCACCCGGTTCAATTTCCGTGGCGGCTTCAACATTACACCGGAACTGATCGCCCTGTGGTTCGCCCTGGCGACCTATACCGGCGCTTTCATCTCCGAAATCGTGCGCTCCGGAATCATGGCTGTGAGCCGCGGCCAGTCCGAGGCCGCGTTCGCACTGGGCCTGCGCAAGAACCAGACGATGCGGATGATCGTTATCCCGCAGGCGCTGCGCGTGATCATACCGCCGCTGACGAGCCAGTACCTGAACCTGACCAAGAACTCCTCGCTGGCCATCGCGATCGGCTACCAGGACCTGGTGTCCATCGGCGGCACGATCCTGAACCAGAGCGGGCAGGCGCTGGAGGTGGTCGGCATATGGATGGCGGTCTACCTGTCGCTCAGCCTCGCCACGTCGGCCTACATGAACTGGTACAACAAGCGCATCGCGCTGGTGGAGCGCTAGGCGATGGACCAGCCGCAGCCCTTTCACCGCAATCCGGCGGACATGCTCCCCGAGCGCGCCCCGCCGATCACCGCCACCGGCCCGATTGGCTGGCTGCGCGCGAACCTGTTCTCCAACTGGGTCAACACGCTGCTGACCCTTGTCGCGCTGTACATCCTCTGGCTGGCGATACCGTCTTTCATCGACTGGGCGTTCCTGAGCGCGGATATCACCGGGGAAGACCGGTTCGCCTGCACGAGCGACGGCGCCTGCTGGGCCTGGCTCGACCAGCGGATCGGGCAGTTTCTCTACGGCTTCTACCCGTCGGACCAGACCTGGCGGATCAACGTCGCCGTTGTCTTGCTGATTCCTGCGCTGGCGCCATGGCTCATCGACAACGTGCCGGGCCAGCGCTGGCTGCGCTGGTTCTCGGTCGTGTATCCGATCCTGGCGACCTGGCTGCTCGTTGGCGGCTGGTTCGGCATCCTCGAGGAAGTGACGACGGACAATCTCGGCGGCTTCGCGCTCAACCTCACGGTGGGACTGGCCGGAATCGTGCTGTCACTGCCGGTCGGCATCATCCTGGCGCTGGGCCGCCAGTCGCGGTTGCCGCTGATCCGCTGGTTTTCCATCGGCTTCATCGAGGCGGTGCGCGGTGTGCCGCTGATCACGCTGCTTTTCGTCTCGAACATCATCCTGCCGATCTTCCTGCCGCCGGACGTGGCGCTGGATTCGGTGATCCGAGTCATCGTCATGGTCACGGCCTTCGCGTCGGCCTACATGGCCGAGGTGATCCGCGGCGGCCTGCAGGCGATCCCCAAGGGCCAGTACGAGGCCGCCTCGGCCATGGGGCTCGGCTACTGGCAGTCAATGCGCCTGATCATCCTGCCCCAGGCGCTGAAGATCTCCATCCCCGGGATCGTGAACACCTTCATCGGGCTGTTCAAGGACACCACGCTGGTGATCGTGATCGGCCTGTTCGACATTCTCGGCATTGCGAACGCCATGGTCTCCAACCCCGACTGGCTCGGCCTGTCATCCGAGACCTACGTGTTCGTCGCCCTCTTCTTCTTCGTGGTCTGCTTCTCCATGTCGCGTTACTCGATGCGCCTGGAACGCAAGCTCGACACCGACCGCCGCTGACCGGAGGACGCCATGTCCGCAACCGAAGACCTCGAACAGATCCAGGAACGCTCGGACGAACCGACCATCGAGATAGAAGGCCTCAACAAGTGGTACGGCTCGTTCCATGTCCTGCGCGATATCAACCTGACCGTCACCCAGGGTGAACGCATCGTCATCTGCGGCCCGTCCGGCAGCGGCAAGTCGACGTTGATCCGCTGTATCAACCGGCTCGAGGAACACCAGGAGGGCCGGATCGTCGTTGACGGCACCCGGCTGACCAACGACCTGAAGCAGATCGATGCGGTGCGCCGCGAGGTCGGGATGGTGTTCCAGTCCTTCAACCTGTTCCCGCACCTGACGGTGCTCGACAACTGCACGCTCGCCCCGATCTGGGTCCGCAAGACGCCAAAGGCGGAAGCCGAAGCGACCGCGATGGAGTATCTCGAACGCGTGAAAATCCCCGAGCAGGCGTTGAAGTTCCCGGGCCAGCTCTCGGGCGGCCAGCAACAGCGCGTGGCGATCGCACGCTCGCTGTGCATGAAGCCGAAGATCATGCTGTTCGACGAACCCACCTCGGCCCTCGACCCGGAAATGATCAAGGAAGTGCTCGACGTGATGGTCGACCTCGCGGAGACCGGCATGACGATGCTCGTCGTCACCCACGAGATGGGCTTCGCGTCCCAGGTCGCCGACCGTGTCATCTTCATGGACGAGGGCCAGATCGTCGAACAGAACACGCCCGACGAGTTCTTCAACAACCCGCAGTCCGAGCGCACCAAGCTGTTCCTGAGCCAGATCCTGAGCCACTGACAGCGTGGTTCCGGCGTTCCCGCAAACTCGGGAATCGAGAAATACGGACGCTGGACCATTCGAACGCGGGTGTTTATGGATGCCCGCCCGCGCGGGCATGACGGTGCTTCGGTCCGCCCCGCCTCTTCGCCCAGAATCACATCATGCTCCAGACCTTTCTCGCGCTCGCCCCCATCTTCCTGCTCATCGCTGTCGGCTGGACGGCCAAGGCGATCTGGCTGAAGGAAGACGGCATGTGGCGGCCCATCGAGCAGCTGGCCTACTACCTGCTCATCCCCGCCTTCGTAATCCACGACCTGTACAATGCCGATCTCCAGTCTCTCCCTTTCACGGGAATGGTGGTCGCGCTGCTCGGCGCCGTCCTGACCGTCGCGGCATTGCTGGTAGTGTTCCGGCCGCTCCTGTCGCGGTTTCTGGTGCTGGGCGATGCGGGTTTCACCTCGGTTTTCCAGGGGTCGATGCGGG
>JAEPNS010000239.1 GCA_017643325.1 Alphaproteobacteria bacterium
TGCGAGGCTGCGATTTCCGCCGGGCGCCACGTGGTCACCGCCAACAAGGCACTGCTGGCGATGCATGGAAACGATCTCGCGGCGGCGGCGGAACAGGCGGGCGTGTCCCTCAACTACGAGGCGTCCATCGCGGGCGGCATTCCGATCGTGAAGGCGCTTCGCGAGGGCCTGGCGGGCAACGGCATCGAGCAGGTCTACGGAATCCTGAACGGCACCTGCAATTACATCCTCAGCGAGATGCGCGAGAAGCGCCTGTCGTTCGATACGGTGCTCGCCGAGGCCCAGAAGCTGGGATATGCGGAGGCGGAGCCGAGTATGGATGTCGACGGCTTCGACGCCGCGCACAAGCTTGCCCTGCTCGCCAGCCTCGCATTTGGCACCAGGGTGAATTTCGCCGACGTCCATGTCGAGGGAATCCGGCACATCACCCTGCAGGACATCGACTATGCCGAGGAGTTCGGATACCGGATCAAGCTGCTCGGCAGCGCGCGGATGACCGAGCACGGCCTCGAGCAACGGGTCTATCCGCGCATGGTCGACCGGAATGCGCCGATCGCGCATGTCGAGGGGTCCTACAACGCCGTGGTGGCGCGCGGCGATTTCGTCGACGACACCATATACGAAGGCCGCGGCGCAGGCGCCGGGCCGACGGCTTCGGCAGTCGTTGCCGATATCGTGGATATCGCGCGCGGCTATGCCACGCCGACCTTCGGCGTGCCCGCCGACGAGCTCAGCGACGCCCCGGCATCGCCGATCGAACGCCATCGAGGGGCCTACTATGTCCGCCTTATGGTGGACGACCAGCCGGGCGTTATCGCCGACATCTCGGCGGCATTCCGGGACGAATCGGTCTCGATCGAATCGATGCTTCAGCGCGCGCGATCGCGGACCGAAGCGGTTCCGGTGGTGCTGAACACCCACGATTGCGAGGAAGCCGCCATGCGGCGCACGCTCAAGCGCATTGAGGCGTTGGAATCCGTCGTCGAAGCGCCGACAATGATTCGAATCGAATCGCTGTTGTAATTCCGGCGGTCTGACCGGCGCGACCGGGAAAACAGAACAAAGAGTGGGGGACGCATGAGCAGCCAGCCGGAGGCGGTCATGGACCGCAATATGGCGATCGAGGCCGTGCGCGTGACCGAGGCCGCGGCGATCGCGGCGGCGAAATGGGTCGGGCGCGGAAACGAGAAGGAGGCCGATGCCGCCGCGGTCGACGCGATGCGCACGGCTCTCAACCGTCTCAACATCGACGGTACGGTCGTGATCGGTGAGGGCGAGCGCGACGAGGCGCCGATGCTGTACATCGGCGAGAAGGTCGGTGCCGGCGGCCCGAAGATCGACATCGCGCTCGACCCGCTCGAGGGAACGACCATCACGGCCAAGGCGAACCCGAACGCGATGGCGGTCCTTGCCCTGGCGCCGGACGGCGATTTCCTGAACGCGCCCGACGTCTACATGGAGAAGATCGCGATCGGCGGCGGCTATCCGGACGGCCTGATCGACATCGATGCCTCGCCGGCCGACAACCTCAAGAAGCTCGCCAAGGAAAAGGGTGGTGATGTCCCCGACCTGACGGTCTGCATCCTCGACCGCCCGCGCCACGAGGATCTGATCGCCGCCGTCCGCGAGGCCGGCGCGCGCATCTTCCTGATTTCCGACGGTGACATCTTCGGTGTGATGGCGACGTCCGACCCGGACAGCGGGATCGACATGTATCTCGGCAGTGGCGGTGCGCCCGAGGGCGTCCTGGCGGCGGCCGCGTTGCAGAGTATCGGCGGCCAGATCCAGGGCAAGCTGCTGTTCCGCAACGATGACGAGATCGGGCGGGCCCGCAAGCTCGGGATCGACGACCTCGACCGCGTCTACGACCGCGACGACCTGGCATCGGGTGACGTGATCTTCGCGGCGACAGGCGTCACCGATGGGTCGATGTTGAAGGGCGTGCGACGGACGGGTGGCGGAGCGGAGACGCACTCGATCGTAATGCGGTCGTACACCGGCACCGTGCGCGAGGTGGTCACCCGCCACAATTTAGACCGCAAGACGGGCCTCAAAGACTGACGCGCATATGAGCGAAGCGGCCGCACCGATCGAGACCGGAACGCCCGCACCCGGCGTTCTCGTGGAACGCTCGGTGACCGGCAAACGCTGGGTCCTGCGCGACGCCGACGACAGGGCCGGACTCGCGCTTGCGCAGCGGCTCGATATTCCCGAGGTCGTGGGGCGGGTGATGGCCGCGCGGGGAATCGGGATCGACGACGCGGCAGCCTTCCTCGAACCGACGTTGCGCGACGCGCTCCCCGACCCGTCGGACCTCGCGGGGATGGACGAGGCGGCCGGGCGGCTGGCTGCCGCCGTGCGCGACGGCGATCCGATTGCGATCTTTGGCGACTACGACGTGGACGGGGCGACGTCGTCCGCCCTGCTGGCGCGTTTCCTGTCCGCGGTCGGTGTGCCCGCGCGGGTCTACATCCCCGACCGCCTGGCGGAAGGATACGGTCCGACAACCCCCGCGATGCTTCGCCTGAAGGCGGAAGGCGCGCGTCTTGTCGTGACCGTCGACTGCGGCACGACCGCGTTCGAACCGCTCGACGCCGCGGCGGAGGCCGGGCTCGATATCGTCGTGGTCGACCATCATGTCGCCGAGCCCGCACTCCCGCGCGCGGTGGCCGTAGTCAACCCGAACCGGCTCGACGACACGAGCGGGCAGGGCACGCTCGCGGCGGTGGGGGTGTCGTTCCTTCTCGCGGTGGCGACCAACCGGCTGCTGCGCGAGAGCGGCTGGTACGCGCCGCCGGACCGCCGTGAACCCGACCTGCTCGGCCTGCTCGACCTCGTGGCGCTGGGCACCGTCTGCGACGTCGTGCCCCTGACGGGCCTCAACCGTGCATTCGTCAACCAGGGCCTGAGGGTGATGCAGCGCCGGAAAAACCCCGGACTGGTCGCCCTGTCGGACGTGGCACGGGTGGATTCCCGGCTGACCGAGTATCACGCGGGCTTCCTGCTCGGGCCCCGGGTCAATGCCGGCGGGCGCGTCGGCGAGGCGGGGCTCGGGGCACGTCTTCTGATGACCCAGGACAGCGGCGAGGCACTGGAACTCGCGCAGAAGCTCGACGCGTGGAACAGCGAGCGCCGCGAGATCGAGGCCCAGGTGCTCGAGGAAGCGATAGCCCGCGTGGAGGGCGAAGACCTGTCCGCGGCGCTGATCGTCGCGGCAGGTGAGGGATGGCATCCCGGCGTCATCGGGATCGTGGCCGGACGTCTCAAGGAGCGGTTCAACCGGCCCGCCTTCGTCATCGGTTTCGAGGGCGACGAGGGCAAGGGCTCCGGGCGCTCGGTCGAGGGGGTGGATCTCGGCAGCGCCGTGATCGCCGCGCGGCAGGCGGGCCTGCTGATCAACGGCGGCGGGCACAAGATGGCCGCGGGCCTCACGGTCGCGCGCGAAAAGCTGCCGGCCTTGCGGGCGTTCCTCGAGGAACGGGTCGCTGCCGACGTGGCGCGCAACGCCGTCGTGCCGACGCTGCGCCTCGATGGCCGCATCGCCATGTCGGGCGTTCAGCCGGACTTCGTCGAATCCCTCGAAAAGCTCGCACCGTTCGGTGCCGGCAATTCCGAGCCCCGATTTGCGCTGGACGGTGTGCGGGTCGCGAAGGCCGATGTCGTCGGGACCGGGCATGTGCGCTGTTTCCTCACCGACAGCAGCGGAGCGCGCCTGAAGGCGATCGCGTTCCGCGCCGCGGGAGAACCCATCGGTGATGCGCTCCTCGACAGGAACGGGCTCGGCCTGAGCCTCGCCGGAAAGCTGCGCCCCGACACCTGGCAGGGCCGCAACGACGTCCAGCTCATCATCGACGACGTGGCCTATTCCGGCTCGTAGCTCGCTGCGAAGAACGCCGATTCGAGCTTCAGCGCCTCGACGAAAGCGACTTCGGCGCGGGCCCGCACATCCGGGTCCGCCCGGTCCGCCTCCCGGTCCAGCTCCGCGCGCATCCAGGTGACGAAATCGGAGAAGGCCGGCTCCGCGTGCAGCGTGATCCATTCCGACAGGTAGAAGCGTTCGGGCATCGGCCGGTTGCCGGCGACGGCATCGCTTGCCCACTGGAGGTAAACCCATTCGACGGGGACCAGGACGGTGAGGATATCGAGATAGGTGCCGGCCGCACGCTGCCGCGCCATCAGGCCGGCAAACCCGTCAACCACCGGATGCGAGACGGGGTTGTCGAACGAGGGCGGGGGAGCCCCGAAGGCGTCGAACGAGCGCAGGAAGTAGTCATTCTCCTCGCTGGTCAGCACGCCAAGGAAGCCCGCGAAACGGGACTTTGCCGCCATGCCGGGCGCGCAGGCGACAGCGTGGCCCACCGCAGCCGTCAGCGTCTCGATGAACGCGTAGTCGAGACGCAGGTAACGCGCGTAGACCGCATCGTCGATCTCGTCGGCGACGAGTTCGCGGACGAACCTGTTGTCGGTCGCCGCCGCCCAGGCGTCAGCATGACGCTCGCGCAATTCCTCCGAGAAGGAAACGTCCCGTCCGGTCATCGGCTCGCCGCGGGCTGGGCCCGGAACATTTTCCGTCCTGCCGCGTTCACGAAGCACGGGTGTGACGAATACCCGGCTCTGTGTCGGGTCACTTGAACGGAGACTAGGGACATGGCTGGCAAATTCGAACTCTTTCAGGACAAGGCGAGCGGATTTCGTTTTCGGCTCAAGGCCGCCAACGGCGAGACCATCCTCGCGAGCGAAGGCTATACCGAGAAGTCGAGCGCGCGTGAAGGCATCGCGTCGGTCCGGCTGAACTCGTCGGACGACGACCACTACGAGCGCAAGGAAGCGTCGGACGGCCAGCACATGTTCAACCTCAAGGCAGCCAACGGCCAGGTGATTGGCACCAGCGAGATGTACACCTCGACCTCGGCGCGCGACAACGGCATCGCGTCGGTCAAGCTGAACGCATCCGACGCGGAAGAGGTCGACCTGACCTGACCTTTTCCCGGCATGGTGCTCCCGTTCCGCCCTTGATTTCGGGCGGGCGGGCCGTTATGTCGTATCCGCCTTTTCGAGGCCCCGGCGTCCCCATCGTCTAGAGGCCTAGGACACCACTCTTTCACAGTGGAGACACGGGTTCGAACCCCGTTGGGGACGCCAATTCCATCTCTCCAGGCATTGATCGCACCTGACGCTGCTCCGGCCCGTGTCGCCATGCGGGTTGAAGAGATCGGCGTGACTGCTCCATGGTTTCGCGGAAGACGATTCCAGTCCGAAGAAGGGGAGCATCATGCCTGTCTACAAAGCCGATGAAATGGAGCCGACGCCGGACGTCATTCGCCCGCATATCATGATGAACCAGTATGGCGGCGAACTCATCAAGGCGGGGGTCATCACCTACGCGGAAGGCGATGCACCGCCGCCCCATGTGCATCCCACCGACGAACAGTGGATCTATATACTCGAGGGCCGGCTCGCGGCGATCCTCGGTGACGAGCTGGATATCGTCGGGCCGGGTGACCTTATCTACATCCCGCGCGGCGTTCCGCACGGCATTCGCCTGCTCGGACCCCTGT
>JAEPNS010000023.1:0-2837 GCA_017643325.1 Alphaproteobacteria bacterium
CCGAACATGTGGAGGATGAATGGTTCTGGTTATTGCGACATCCGCCATCGCAAATGCCTGAAATCAGCGTACTCACGTTTAAGTGGCGTGACAACAATCAGGCCCGTTTCTATAATTTGAAGGTTCCGGCACCCGGATTTACAGAGCATGCGGGAACCGGTAGCGAGATGGCCGGGCAACGGCCGCGAGCAGGCGGTTTTCGCGAAGGGGGATCTCTGTGCAGCATTTGAACCTGCCGATCATCGGCTTCATCGACATCTGGTCGGAGCGCATCAGCAAGTGGCTGATGGTCATCGCCGCGATGTGGGCGTTCCTGCTGGCGTTCTATATTCTCGTCGATGTCATCGGACGATTCTTCGGGTTTCCGCTCAAGGGCACGCACGAAGTCGTCAAGAATTCGATCGTCATGATCGCCTTCATGCAATGTGCCTACTGTGTCCTGTCGCGATCCATGTTGCGCGCCGACTTTCTGCTTCATCTCATCGGCGGCAAGCTCGAACGGATCCTCAATGTCATCGGATACGTTCTGGGCGCGCTGTTTTTCCTTGCACTGTTTCTAGGAACCTACGAGCCCGCCATTCACGCCGTCGTCAGCGGGGAGTTCGAGGGCGAGGGGGCCCTTCGTGTACCGACCTGGCCGGCACGCGTCGTCATTCTCGTGACCAGCGCGCTTCTCGTCGTGAATTACGCGATGCTCGCCATCAAGGAAGTGATCCTCAAACCCGACCACAGCGACGATCCGCTGCCGGTCGAGTAGACGGTCGAACCAGGAGATACCCGGAACATGTTTTCCGCAGACATCGTCTTCATTGTCCTCGGCCTGCTGCTCGTGCTGGTGTTCTCCGGCATGCATGTCGCGATCGCGCTCGGGATCACCAGCGCGGTCGGTGCCTATCTGGTCACGGGCCGCGACACCGTGGTCCTGTCGCTGATCCAGAACACCTTCTACGACGCGATCCGGGATTACATCTTCGCGGTGATTCCGCTCTTCATGCTGATGGGGGAGTTCATCGGACGTTCGGGGGCGACAACCGACCTCTACATCGGGTTGCAGCGCACCTTTCGCCGCATTCCCGGGCGACTGGCGCTGGCGACGCTGTTCGGAAATGCGGTGTTCGCGTTCGTGACAGGCGTCAGCATCGCCGCCGCGACGACCTTTACGCGCATCGCCTATCCCGAGATGAAGCGCTACGGCTACAGCAAGAGCTTCGCGCTCGGCACCATCGCGGGAAGCGGGTGCCTCGGAATGCTGATTCCGCCGAGCGTCCTGATGATCGTGTGGGGCATTCTGACCGAGCAGTCCATCGGCAAGCTGTTCCTTGCCGGCGTGTTGCCGGGGCTGATCCTCACCTCTTTCTTCGCCGCCTACATCATCATGACGGCGGTCATCACCCCCGCGGCGGTCGGCGAGACCCGTGTGCGCGGCGCAAAGGCGGTAGGCGCCGATGTCGCCGGTAACGTCCCGGCGGGCGGCACCGACGAACCTGAAGTCAACTCGCGCGACATGGCCGTCAGCGGCTTCGGCCTGGTTTTTCTCATCGTCGCCGTTCTCGGCGGCATCTGGGCCGGACTGTTCACGCCGACGGAAGCCGCCGGGATCGGCGCACTGATCGCGCTGGGCCTTGCGCTTCTCAAGGGCCAGCGCTGGCCCGATATCTACGAGGGCATTCTGGCGGTGGGCCGTACGGCGGCACCGTTGCTGATCCTGTTGATTGCGGCCCAGCTCTACTCGCGCACGATGACCATGACCGGGGTGGTCACCGCCATCCAGGCGTTCTTCAACGATGCGGGCCTCGAGCCCTGGATGGTCATCACCTTCATGATCATCGTCTGGTTCGTCCTTGGCATGATCATCGATTCGGTCTCGATCATGCTTCTGACGGTTCCGATCTTCGCACCCATCGCCATGTCGATCGGATGGGATCCTCTCGCCTTCGCGCTCGTTGGCATCCTTGCGATCGAGGCCGGAATCCTGACACCACCCTTCGGCCTGCTCGTCTACACGGTCAAGGCCGCGGTGCCAGACAAGTCGGACGACGTGACCATGCTGCAGATTTTCAAGGGCTCGACGCCCTACTGGATCCTGCTGCTGGTCCTGATCGTGCTGCTGTACAACTTCCCGGGGATCGTGACCTATCTGCCCGCGGTGGTGTTCGGCTAGCGCGCGCCGGGCTCGAGAGCGCGGCGCCATACTTCAGCGTCCCGTGCGTCGGCAAAAAAATGCGGCGGCCGGGTGAAGCGGGTGCCGGTCACGACATCCCGACCGGCCGGCGCCACACCGGCAATCTCGATGAACAGCTTGCGGCGAATGGCTTCAGGAAAAGCGTCGAAACCCCGCGCGACCATCGCGAACGCGCCTGGACCGCCGATCACCTGTTCGAAATAGTAGCGGTCGAGCCCCGCATTGAGTTCTCGGCCGGTCGGATCGTATATCAGCATCGGGAGCGCATTGATGGTGATCCCATCGGCCAGCGTGTCCGCCCTGGCGAATCTCAGCGGCCGCCCGGCCTGATTTCGTCCGTCGCCCGAAATGTCGATGACCTGCCGGGTCCCCTCGAAGCCGTTGCCTTCGAACATCAGCGCCGAGTAATCCAGGGCGCCGCTGATCGACGTGCTCGCACCGCTCGTGAGCGGCGCGGCCCGAAGCGCGACAGCGAACGCGCGTGCGCTTTCCATGTCCTGGATGAGCGTCCAGTCCACCACCGTCCTTTGCGAACTCGCCCACTCCACATAGGCGACCGCGATCTTGCCGAGAAATCCGGTCCGGATCGCATCCACGATTGCGGGATCGGTAAGCGCTCGGATGTATCCCTCGCGCTGCAGGGAGGCTTCTTCCG
>JAEPNS010000023.1:2847-18399 GCA_017643325.1 Alphaproteobacteria bacterium
GATCGATGCTGGCCGACACGTCGGTCGCGAGCACCAGTTCCAGATCGACGGGTACCTCGTTGGCACCTGCCGCGCCGGCGGAAAGGCACCCCAGAAGGGTGAGGGCCAGGACGCGGCTTCTCATGCCGATCGACCGGACGCGCTGTCGTGCGGGTACCATCCGACGATCATAATCCAAAGTTGAAACCGTCGGGGCGTCAGCGTCCAAGAACGAGTTCGATCCCATTTCGCGAGCACGTCAGGTCGGGGCGATCCGGCACGCCATATTCGACGTCGAGAACAAGCCGATCCGCCTCGACCCTGCCGGAGAGCCACTGGAAAGCCTGCTCGCCCGAAGCCAGCCGCTTAAGAGGGAGTCGACCGCCGAAACGTCCGTCCGCGGCAACCTCCCAGTCGAAGTTGACCCCCTCACCCGCCATTCCGCTGATGCGGCCGTCCTGCAGTCGCCCCAGAAACAGGCCGTCGAACTGGAAGTCGCATCCGCGCGCATCAACCCAGCCGCTGAACGGCCGCATCGGCCGTTCCGCCGGCGTCGCTTCCGGACTGGCCGTTGCCGGATCGATCTGTGCACTGGGAAGCGGCAGCTGTTTGCGACGCTCGCTCATTCCCTCGACCGGTCCCGAGAGCACGCCGCCCGGCTGGGCATCGTCCGCCGTCAACGGGGCGCTTGTCCAGAACAAGTACAGTCCCGCAAGCAGGGTAATGCTGCAGCGTGTGAGATCCATGGTCAGTCAAATCAGGCGGTATCGCCGCTCGAAGTCAAGCGTTCTGGTTTGGGTCCGTCACGCGCCCTTGCCCACATGCGCGAGCGCGTGGCGGACCACCTTGCGGGTGAGCGTCGGCAGGGCATGGTCGCCGAACCGCTCGACCGGGACCCACACACCGAACCGCGCCTTCCGGCCGTCGATGCGAGCCGCCTTCACCTTCAACTGCAGCTGCAGGTGGGTGAATCCGTGCTCGACCAGCCCCGGCAGGTCGCGCCAGTCGGCCTCGACCGGCGGCGCGTCGTGGAAATCGTCGCGCTCCTCCCAGGGGGTCGAGGGCACCTCCATCATGCCGCCGAGCAGGCCTTCCTCCGGGCGGCGACGCAGCAGGACCGCACCATCGCCGCGCACCATCCAGTAGGCGACCGCGCGCCGGGTCGGGCGCGCGCGCTTCGGCGCCCTGCGCGGCAGTTCCTCCGCGATGCCCTGCGCGCGCGCAATGCAGGCATCGCACCAGGGACAGATCGCGCAGGCCGGCGAACGCGGCGTGCAGACGGTGGCACCCAGGTCCATCACGGCCTGCGCGTAGTCGCCGGCCCGTTCCGCGGGTGTCATGCGGGCCGCGGCGGTGCGCATCGCCGGCTTGGCATCCGGCATCGGCTCGGTGATCGCGAACAGCCGCGCCATCACCCGCTCGATATTGCCGTCGACGGGGGTCGCCGCGCGGTCGAACGCGATCGCGGCAATGGCGGCCGCCGTGTAGGGGCCTATACCGGGCAGCGCGCGAAGCCCGTCCTCGGTGTCGGGAAACACGCCGCCATGGTCGGACACCACGACGCGCGCGCACTTGTGCAGGTTGCGCGCCCGGGCGTAGTAGCCGAGCCCCGCCCATTCGGTGAGCACGTCGTCGAGGTCGGCGCGCGCCAGGTCGTCGATGCGCGGCCAGCGTGCAAGGAAGCGCGCGAAGTAGGGCCCCACCGCCGCCACGGTCGTCTGCTGCAGCATCACCTCGCTGAGCCAGACGTGATAGGGCTCCGGCCGCTCGCCCGCTTTCGAGCGCGCCGGCGGCACACGCCAGGGCAGCCGCCGGGCGTGGCGGTCGTACCAGTCGAGGATGGTCTGCGGGTCGGGTGCGTTCACGGTATCCGGTACGGTCGCGCGGCATTGTTGGATGCGGGCCGACCTTCTAGAGCAGTATCTTCTTAGGTGGAAACGGTTCTGTTTGCGGCGCGGTGCGACGATCCGCGCGGAAGGCGGCGCAGCACGATGCGGGGCATCGTGCAAGCCGCCTGACAAAGCGGGCGTCCGCCGCGGCCAAACCCCGAAGGGGGCGGGCGGATTTGCGCCAATGCCTTCGCGTTCCGGCTCGACCGTACCGACCGGTACGCCCTTCACCGAAACACTCGACCTTGACGCAAATCCTCCTCGCCAGAACCGCTTCCACCTAAAAAGATACCACTCTAGCATGAAGCCGACGCGAAAGGCCCGGCAGGGAAACACCGGCACGCCATGGACAGCAAGCGAGCGAAAGGCCCACGGGCCATCGGTGCCGAGACGGCGCGCGCGACCGGCGCGATCCGGCGCAAGCGCGGCTTCTTCGAGGCAAGCGTGTTCTCGGACTGGGGCATGATTGTCGGTGACGAGCTGTCCAGCCAGTGTGTCCCCCTGCGCCTCGTGCGCGGACCGGAGGGCGAGGGCGGCACGCTGCATGTGCGCGTCACCGGCCCCCTCGCGCTTGAACTCCAGCATCTGGAGCCGCAGGTGGTGGAGCGGATCAACGGCTTCTACGGGTTCCGCGCCATCGCACGCCTGCGGCTCCATCAGGGACCGATTGCCGCCCCGGAAAAACCGCGCCGGAAACCGGCGCCGGAAGCGTCCGCCGAAGATATCGCGGCCCTGGAGAACCAGCTGACGGCGGTCGAGGATCCCGAGCTGCGCGCGGCCCTGCGCAGGCTCGGTGAATCGGTCGCCGCCCGGCGCACGCGCCACACGAAGTCGTGACCGCGGGCCGGCGCCGCGTCTTCCTTCCGTCACAATCGCCTGCGAACCTGTGCATTCATGGCTCAACCGGTTGTTGCAAAAGCGTTTTTCCACGCTTGTGCGGCTCCGGATGAGGTCCCATAATCGCTAGATATTGTGTTTGGAGGACGTTGTGCACCTATATAGACGGATCGGGGCCGCCCTGGTCGGCCTGATGACGTTTGTGCTGGTCGCGGGAAGCGCGCAGGCGCAGGACACGGGCGACACCGCCGCGATGCTCGGCCCGCGCGTGATCGGAAGCGAGGACGCACCGGTCACGGTGATCGAGTATTTCTCGCTGACCTGCCCGCATTGCGCCGCGTTCCACAACGGCGCCTATGCCGAACTGAAGGAAAAATACGTCGACACCGGCAAGGTGAAGTTCGTCTATCGCGACTTCCCGCTCGACGGGGTCGGCCTGCGCGCGGCCATGATGGCGCGCTGCGTGGACGAAAAACGCTACCCGGGCGTCATCCAGGTGCTGTTCAAGACGCAGGAGAACTGGGCGCGGTCGGCCGACCCGGTCGCGGAGCTGCAGAAGATCGGCGCGCTTGCGGGACTCGGTGCCGAAGCGTTTGAGTCCTGCGTCCAGTCGGACGCGCTGGCCAACGGTATTCTCGCCCAGCGGCAGGAAGCCAGTGCGGCCGGCGTTCGCAGCACGCCGACCTTCGAGATCAACGGTCGGATGTATCCCGGATCGCGGTCCATCGAGGAATTCGACGAAATCCTCGAGCCGCTTCTGGCAAACTAGGCGAGCAGCCGCTCGGGGCTATCAGGGGGTTACGCACCGGTGCAGTTCAACAAGCTGAGATTGACGGGCTTCAAGTCCTTCGTCGACGGGACCGATCTTATGATCGAGCCCGGGCTGACCGGCATCGTCGGCCCGAACGGCTGCGGCAAGTCGAACCTGGTCGAGGCCCTTCGCTGGATCATGGGCGAGACGTCCGCCAAGCAGATGCGCGGCGGTGCCATGGACGACGTCATTTTCGGCGGCACCTCCGACCGCCCGGCGCGCAACGCGGCCGAGGTCGTGCTCTCGCTCGACAACAGCGACCGCACCGCCCCGAGCCAGTTTAACGAGTCCGACGAGCTGGAAATCTCCCGCCGGATCGAGCGCGAGAAGGGCTCGACCTACCGCGTGAACGGGCGCGATGTCCGGGCACGGGACGTGCAGATCCTTTTTGCCGACCAGGCGACGGGGCCGCGCTCGACGGCGCTCGTGAGCCAGGGCCGGGTCGGCGCGCTGATCAGCGCCAAGCCCGGCGACCGCCGGATCCTGATCGAGGAGGCCGCAGGTATCACCGGCCTTCACTCGCGCCGGCACGAGGCCGAACTGCGCCTGCGCGCGGCGGAGAACAACCTGGAGCGTCTCGACGACGTGCTTGTCACCCTCGACGCGCAGCTCCAGGGCCTCAAGAAGCAGGTCCGCCAGGCGCGCCGCTACAAGAACATCTCCCACGACATCCGCAAGACCGAGGCCGCGGTTCTGCACCACCGCTGGACCGCGGCGCGCGAGGCCGTGGCCCAGGCCGAGGAAGTGCTGCGCCTCAGCGAGACCGCCGTGGCCGAACAGTCGCGCGTGGTGTCCGAGGCGACACGCACGCGTGAGGACGCCGCCGCCGAGCTGGTCCCGCTGCGCGACGCCGAGGCCAACGCCGCGGCCGAGCTGCAGCGCCTGAACATCGCCCGCGAGGAGCTCGACGCCGAGGAACGGCGCGCCCAGGCCGCCATGGAACAGTGGCAGACCCGGCTCGCCCAGATCGAGGCCGACCTGGGCCGCGAGCGCAGCCTCGCCGAGGAGGCGCAGGTTGCCCTGAACCGACTCGGCGCCGAGAAGACCGAGATCGAGCGCGCCTGCGCCGGCGAGGACGAGCTGATCGCCCAGACCGACACCGCACGGCAGGAACGCGCCGCAAAGGTCGAGGCGGTCGAGGCCAACGTGACCGCGCTGATGGAGCGCCTCGCCAACGGCGAAGCGCAGATCGCGGCGCTCGAGCGCGAACTCGGGGAACTCGATGCCCGCCGCCGCCGCCTCGACAGCGAGGCGAGCGAGGCACGCGCCGAACGCGAGACCATCGAGAAGGCCGGCCTGACCTCCGACGAGCTCGTGCAGGCCGAGACCCGCATGAATGCCGCCGAGGAACATCTCAAGGCGATGCGGGGCGAACTCGAGAATGCCGAGGCCGCGCGCGACGCCGCGGAGACGCGGCGCGACAAGGTGCGCGACGTGCGCTCCCAGGCCGCCGAGGCCCTGTCGCGCCTGCGCGCGGAGGCGGGCGCGCTCGAGGACATTCTCGCGACCGAGGCCGAGGAGGATTCCGAGGACTGGACACCGATGATCGACGCGATCGAGGTGACGCCCGGATACGAGGCCGCGCTGGGCGCGGCGCTCGGGGAAGACCTCGACGCCCCGGCCGACACGCGCGCGTCGCGCCACTGGACCGGCCGCGCGGCGATGCCGGGGGACCCGGACCTTCCCGCCGGGGCGGAGCCGCTCGCCCGGTTCGTCCGCAATGCCGGGCCGCTCGGCCGCCGTCTCGCCCAGATCGGCCTGGTCGCCGACGCCGGGACCGGAGACCGTCTCGCATCCGACCTGCGGCCGGGCCAGCGCCTCGTCGACCGTGACGGCCGACTGTGGCGCTGGGACGGGTTCGTCGCACGCGGCGACGCCCGCTCGTCGGCCTCCACGCGCCTGCACCAGCGCAACCGCCTGACCGAACTGCAGGGACGCATCGCCACGTCCGAGACCGCTTTCGCGCAGATCGACGCCGACCATGCCGCCGCGCGGCAGGCCGCCGAGACGGCGATCGCGGCGAGCCGGACCGCACGCGGCAACCTGGATTCCGCCGACGACGACGCATCGGACGCGCGGCGCGCGCACGCGAACCTGTCGCGCGAGTTCGCCGCCCGTGTCGCCCGCCACGAGACCCTCACCGCGACCCTCGAGCGGATCGCCGCCGACGTGGCCGAGATCGAGCAGAAGCTCGCCGACGCCCGGGACCGGCGCACCGCGATCGGCGATCTGGACGAGATCCGCGCCGGCACCGAGGCCGCGCGCGGCCAGCTCGGCGAAGCACGCAGCGCGCTCGCGTCGGCGCAGAGCGAACACGACCGGCTCGTGCGCGAGGCCGAGGAGCGCCACCGCCGGATCGCCGCCCTGGCGGCGGAGGAAACCTCGTGGCAGGCCCGCCACACCGGCGCGGGCGAGCGCATCGGCGAACTGGAGACCCGCGAGGCCCAGGCGCGCGGCGAGCTCGAGACCCTCGCGGCCAGGCCCGCCGAGATCGAGACCCAGCGCGCCGGCCTGATGGACCGCCTGACCGCCGCCGAAGCGCGGCGCAACGAGGCCGGCGATGCCGTCGCGCGCGCCGACGAGAAGCTCTCCCAGGCCGAGCGCGCCATGCGCGACGCCGAGGCCAGGCTCGCCGAGCTGCGCGAGGACAAGGTCCGCACCGAATCGGCCGTCGCCCAGGCGACCCAGACGCTGCAGACCGTGGTCGAGCGGATCGACGAGCGCCTCGAGTGCAAGCCCGACGACGTCCTTCCCCTCGCGGAGGTCCCGGAAGGCAAGGAGCTTCCGGACTTCGAAGCGTCCGAGCGGCGGCTAGAACGCCTGCTGCGCGAGCGGGACAACATGGGCCCGGTCAACCTGCGCGCCGAACAGGAATCCGAAGAACTCGAGGAGAAGATCGAGACGATCCACTCCGAGCGCGAGGACCTCGTCGCCGCCATCGACCGCCTGCGCCGCGGTATCGCGAGCCTGAACCGCGAGGCGCGGCAACGGCTGCTGGCGTCCTTCCAGGAAGTCGACAAGCACTTCCAGGAGCTGTTCGTGCGCCTGTTCGGCGGCGGGCGCGCGCATCTCGAGCTCACCGACGCCGAAGATCCGCTCGAGGCCGGGATCGAGATCTACGCCAGCCCGCCGGGCAAGAAGCTGCAGATTCTCTCGCTGCTGTCGGGTGGCGAGCAGGCGCTGACCGCGACGGCGCTGCTGTTCGCGGTGTTCCTGACGAACCCGGCGCCGATCTGTGTCCTCGACGAGGTCGACGCGCCGCTGGACGACGCCAACGTCGACCGTTTCTGCAACCTGCTGGACCATATCTCCAAGCAGGGCTCGACGCGCTTCCTGATCGTCACGCACCACCGCATGACCATGGCGCGCATGGACCGGCTCTACGGTGTCACCATGCCCGAACGCGGGGTCAGCCAGCTGGTCTCGGTCGACCTGCGCGGGGCCGAGGAAATCCGCGCCACCGCCTGAGTCTCGCGCGCGCGTTTTGGCCCGGTTTTCCGGCGGATTTGCGCGACTTTTTGTCCACTTCGCACATGCGGAAAGTCGCCTTGACTTGCCCTTGGGCGCTGAGTACCTTGCGCCCGCCTTCACTCGCGGGTTCCGCCGTTTTCAGGGGTTTTCAGGCGCCCGGTTCTGGGTCGAAACATGAACGAACCGGATCAGCCATCACCGCTCGACGATCTGAACAAGCGTTTGAGGGACGCGCGCAGCAAGCATGCGCCGGACGAGCCGGACGACAAGGAAAGGTCCGGATCGTCGGGGGGACTGGGTCTCGGCTTTCGTGTGGCCATCGACCTGGTTGCCGGGGTCGCCGTGGGGGTTTTCGTCGGCTGGCTCCTGGATCGCTGGCTGGGCACGACACCCTGGTTGATGTTGGTGTTTTTCTTCTTGGGAGCAGCCGCCGGTTTCTCGAACGTGTTGCGCGCAGAGCGCGCCAGCCGGAACCAGCGCAAATAAGCATCTGAAGGACGTCTGACGTGGCAAGCCCGCTCGAACAGTTCGAAATCAAGCCCATCGTCCCGATCGAGATCGGGGGCCTCGACGTCTCGTTCACGAACTCGTCGCTGTGGATGGTCCTCGCCGTGGTCGTCGCCGGCGGCACGCTGACCCTGGCCGCGAGCCGCGGCGCCATGGTGCCGGGACGGCTCCAGTCGGTCGCGGAGCTGTTCTACGAGTTCATCGCCGGGCTCATCAAGGAAACCATAGGCACCCAGGGCCGCAAGTATTTCCCGATCATCTTCACGATCTTCGCCTTCGTGCTGACGGGCAACCTCCTGGGCATGGTGCCCTACAGCTTCACCTTCACGAGCCACATCATCGTCACCTTCGCGATGGCGATCGTGATCTTCCTTGCCGTGACGGTGCTGGGCTTCGCGAAGCACGGGATGCACTTCTTCTCCTTCTTCGTGCCGCCGGGCACGCCGCTGATCATGTACCCGCTGATGATCCCGATCGAGGTGCTGTCCTACCTCTCGCGCCCGATCAGCCTCGCGGTGCGTCTGTTCGCGAACATGATGGCGGGCCACATTCTCCTGAAGGTCATCGCCGGCTTCGTCGCCGCCATGGGCGTGTTCGGCATCCTGCCGCTGGCCCTCGTGGTCGCGCTGACGGGCCTGGAGATCATCATCGCCTTCCTGCAGGCCTACGTCTTCACGATCCTGACCTGCCTGTACATCAACGACGCGCTTCACCTGCACTAGCCGGCGAAGCGCCCACGAAACCGCAACCAAATCTCTTTCGGAGGCACAAAAAATGGATTTTGATTCAGCAAAGCTGATCGCGGCCGGCCTGGCGGTCATGGGCGTCATCGGTTCGGGGATCGGCATCGGCATGATCTTCGCGTCCTTCATCTCCGCCGTCGGCCGGAACCCGGCCGCGGCCGACGACGTCCGGGCGATGACCTTCATCGGCTTCGCGCTGGTGGAAGCGCTGGCGCTGTTCGCGCTCGTTATCGCGTTCCTGATCCTGTTCGGCATCTCGCCGAGCGCCTAGGTTTCAGGACCCAGGAACCGGAACCGGGACCCCGCCATGCCACAGTTGGAACAGGTCGGCACCTTCCCTTCGCAGGTCGTCTGGCTGGTGATCACCTTCGTGGTGCTCTACCTCCTGCTGTGGCGGGTGGTTCTGCCGCGCATCTCGGCGACGTTCGAAAACCGGCAGGGGCGCGTCGACAACGACATCGCCCGTGCCGAGGAACTCGCCGCGGAGGCCGAGGGCGTCCTCGCGGCCTATGAGGAGGAACTCGCCAAGGCGCGCACCGCCGCGCAGGAGGAGCTCCACAAGGCCGCCGAGGAGGCGATCGCGGAATCGGAGAAGCGCAACGCCGCGCTGACCGACACGCTCGCCGCCAACGCCGACGCAGCGCACGAGCGGATCGAGACGGCCCGCAAGGACGCCGTCGCGAACATCTCCGGGATGGTCGAGGATATCGCGAAGCAGGCCGTCGAGCGCCTGGTGGACACCACGCCCGACCAGGGCACGGTCAGCAGCGCGGTGAACACCGCACTCGAGGAGCGCACGCGATGATGACCCGTGTGTATGCAGGCGCCGTCGCCCTGCTCGCGACCAGCGGGTTCGCGCAGGCCGCCGATTCGCTCGTCGAGGAAGCCGCAAAGGCCGAAGGCTACAGCGAGCCGTTCCTGCAGCAGGCCGAGACCTGGGTCCTGGCCGGCTTCATCATCTTCGTCGCCGCCGTGGCGCGGCCCCTGTGGCGCGCGATGACGGGTTCCCTCGACAAGCGCGCGGAAGCGATCAAGGCGGAACTCGACGAGGCCCAGCGGCTGCGCGAGGAGGCCCAGCACACGCTGGCCGAGTACCAGCGCAAACAGCGCGATGCGCTCGCCGAGGCCGAGGCGATCATCGCCGAGGCCCGCGAGGAGGCCAAGCGGATGCAGAAGGCGACCGAGGAACGCACCTCGGCCAGCCTGGAGCGCCGGGAGCAGCAGGCGCTCGACATGATCGCTGCCGCAGAGGCCCGCGCCGTCGCCGACGTGCGCGCGCTGGCCGCCGATGTCGCGATCGACGCCACCCGCCGCGTCCTCGAGGATGTGGTCGAGGGCCAGAAGGGCGACGAGCTGATCAACGAGGCGATCGCCGAGGTCCCGGCCAAGCTGAACTAGGCGCCTCGCACACGTTCATGAAAAAGCCCCGCTCTGCGGGGCTTTTTTTGTGCAGGACCGAGAGGGAAATGTCCCACTCCAGAATGAACAATCCCTCGTCATTCCTGCGAAGGCAGGAATCCATTAACGCCGATGCCTGACCGGGCAAACACTTGAGTTAATGGACCCATGCGTTCGCAGGGGTGACGACCGAAGGCTCTCGGGCATCGAGGCGGCGTTACCCGTAGTTGAGTCCCTACTCCGCCGCCTCCGCGGTGCGATCCTCCGGCGTCCAGCGCAGGACCGGGCTTCGCGCGGCGGCCGTCTCGTCGAGGCGGCGGCGGGGCGTCGTGGTCGGCGCGGCGGCGAAGGCCTCGGCGTCGCCGTCCTTCGCGCGCGCGACGAGATCGCGCATCACGGCGATGAAGTCATCGAGGCTGCGCTTCGATTCGGTTTCCGTCGGCTCGATCAGCATCGCGCCGTGGACGACCAGCGGGAAGTACATGGTCATCGGGTGATAGCCCTCGTCGAGCATCGCCTTGGCGAAATCGAGCGTGCTGACACCGGTGTCCTTCAGGAAGCGGTCGTCGAACAGGCACTCGTGCATGCACGGACCCTCGAACGACGGCGTCATCACGTCCGACAGGCGCGCCATCACGTAGTTGGCGTTGAGCACCGCGTCCTCCGCGACCTGGCGCAGTCCGTCCCGGCCGTGGCTGAGCATGTAGGCGTAGGCCCGGATGAACATGCCCATCTGGCCGTGGAAGCCCTTCAGGCGGCCGAACGGCTTGGCGTCGCCGGCATCATCGGCGTGCTCCACCAGCGCGAACCCGTCCTCGCCATGCACCACCCAGGGCACCGGCGCGAAGGGCGCCAGCGCGTCGGACAGCACCACCGGTCCGGCACCCGGCCCGCCGCCGCCGTGCGGCGTCGAGAAGGTCTTGTGCAGGTTGATGTGCATGCAGTCGATGCCGAGGTCGCCCGGGCGCACCCGTCCGACGATGGCGTTGAAATTCGCCCCGTCGCAGTAGAAATAGCCGCCGGCCTCGTGGATCAGCTCGGCGATCTCCACCATGTCCGGCTCGAACAGGCCGCAGGTGTTCGGGTTGGTGATCATGATCCCGGCGACGTCGTCGTCGAGCTTGTCGGCGAAGGCCTTCACGTCGACCCGCCCGCGCCCGTCGGACGGGATCGCGTCGACGGCGAAGCCGCAGACCGCCGCCGTGGCCGGGTTGGTCCCGTGGGCCGAGTCCGGCACCAGGATGCGCCGGCGCGTCGTCGGCCCGCCCTCGCGGTCGTCCAGCGCGGCGCGGATCGCCATCACCCCGCAGAGCTCGCCGTGCGCGCCCGCGCCGGGCGACATGGCGATGGCGGGCATGCCGGTCAGCTCCTTGAGCCAGCCCGCAACCCCGTCGATCAGCTCCAGCGCACCCTGCACAGTGGATTCGGGCTGCAGCGGGTGCGCCGCCGCGAACCCCGGCAGGCGCGCCATCTTCTCGTTGAGCCGCGGGTTGTGCTTCATGGTGCACGAGCCCAGCGGATAGGTGCCCATGTCGATGGCATAGTTCTTCTGGGACAGTCGCGTGAAGTGGCGCACCACCTCCGGTTCGCTGACGCTCGGCAGGCCGATCCCGCCGCGCCGTTCCATCGTGCCCAGGCGCGACGTGAACTCGCCCGGCGCGGGCAGGTCGACACCGGTCGCGCCCGGGTTGTCGATCTCGAACAGCAGCGGTTCCTCCAGCTGCAGCCCACGGTGGCCGTGCACCGTCTCCGGGTCGGCCGATGCCGCCGCCGGCCGGTTCCGGCTGAGGTCGCGTGAATGGTTCATGCCAGTACCTCCGACAGCCCGTCGCACAGGGCCTGCATGTCGTCCTCGCGTGTCAGCTCGCTCGCCGCGACGAGCAGGATGTCGTCGACACCGTTGCCGGCGCCGAACAGGCGCGCCCCGGGTACCCCGGCCAGCACGCCGCGCGTGGCCAGCGTGTCGACCACCCCGGCGGCCGGTTTCGCCAGCCGCACGGCGAACTCGTTGAAAAAGGCGTCCGGCAGAACCTCGACGCCGCCAAGCGCCGACAGCCGGTCGGCGAGCTGGGACGCGCGCGCGTGGTTCAGCATCGCCAGGTTCCGGAACCCGTCCTCGCCGAGCAGAGAGAGATGGATGGTGAAGGCCAGCGCGCACAGTCCGGAATTCGTGCAGATGTTGCTGGTCGCCTTCTCGCGCCGGATGTGCTGTTCGCGGGTCGACAGTGTCAGCACCCAGCCACGCCTGCCATCGGCATCCTCGGTCTCCCCGGCGAGGCGGCCGGGCATCTGGCGCACGTATTTGTCGCGCGTGGCGAACAGCCCGACATGGGGACCGCCGAAGCCCTGCGGGTTGCCAAGGCTCTGGCCTTCCGCAACGACGATGTCGGCGCCCATCTCGCCCGGCGATTTGACCGCCCCGAGAGAGACCGCCTCGGTGACCACCACGACCAGCAGCGCACCCGCGGCATGGCAGGCCTCGGCCAGCGACGACAGGTCGCGCACATGCCCGAACACGCCCGGGTTCTGAACCACCACGCAGGCCGTCCCGTCGTCGATCGCACCCGCCAGGTCCTCGCCACCGTCGAGGTCCGGCTCGCGGATATCGATCTCGATGTCGACGTATTTGGCCTGGGTCTCGGTCACCGCGCTGTAGTGCGGATGGACCGAGCCCGAGATCACCGCCTTGTTCCGGCGCGTGATCCGCCGCGCCATCAGCACGGCCTCCGCGCAGGAGGTGGCGCCGTCATACATGGAGGCATTCGCCACATCCATGCCGGTGATCAGCGCGACCATGGTCTGGAACTCGAACAGCGCCTGCAGCGTGCCCTGCGAGATCTCGGGCTGGTAGGGCGTGTAGGAGGTCAGGAACTCGCCACGCTGGACCAGGTGGTCCACCGAGGCGGGGACATGGTGCCGGTAGGCACCCGCCCCCAGGAAGCTCGGCACGTCGCCCGTGGTGACGTTCCTCGACGCCAGCGCGGCCATGCGTCGCTCGACCTCGAACTCGGCCATATGGTCCGGCAGGTCGAACGCGCCGTCGAAGCGTGCGCTTTCGGGCACGTCGACGAACAGGTCATCGATTGCCGATACCCCGATGGTGTCGAGCATCGCGCTGCGGTCACCATCGGTCAGGGGCAGGTAACGCATATCAGCCAAGGCCCTCGACGAATTTCTTGTAGCCGTCCTCGTCCATCAGCTCGTCCAGCTCGTCCGCGTCGGACAGCTTCAGCTTCGCGAACCAGCCGTCGCCGAAGGGGTCCGAGTTGACCAGCGACGGGTCGCCGTTCAGGTCGTCGTTCACCTCCACGACCTCGCCGCTCACCGGCGCATAGACCTCGGCCGCCGCCTTCACGGACTCGACCACCGCGGCCTCGTCGCCCCGGTCGAGCACCTTTCCCACCTCGGGCAGCTCCACGAAAACCACGTCGCCAAGCTGTTCCTGGGCGTACTCGGAGATCCCGATGACGCCGCTGTCGCCGTCAACCTCGACCCATTCATGATCCTCGGTGTATTTCCGGTTCGCCATGACAACCTCTCCTTGCTTCGCTAGGCACGCTTGTAGTTGGGGGGAACGAACGGCATCGCCGCCACGTCGGCGGCGACGGTCCGGCCGCGCAGTTCGATCTCGAGTCTTGTCTCCGGCTCGGCCGCTGCCGCGCCGACATATCCCATCGCGATCGGGCGCTCGAGCGTGGGCGCGAACCCGCCGCTGGTGACCGTGCCGGTCGCTTCGCCCTGCGCGTCACGGATGACCGCACCTTCGCGCACCGGGGCGCGGCCGTCGGGCAGAAGCCCGACGCGCTTGCGTGGCGCGCCGTCGGCAATCTGGGCGAGGATCGTCTCCGCGCCCGGAAAGTTGGCCTCCTCGCGGCGGCGCTTGCCGACAGCCCATGCCAGGCCGGCCTCGACCGGCGTCGTGGTCTCGTCGATGTCGTGTCCGTAGAGGCACAGCCCGGCCTCCAGACGCAACGAATCCCGTGCGCCGAGGCCGACCGGCGCCACCGCCTCGTCCGCCAGCAGGCGTTCGGCCAGCGCCGTCGCCGCCCCCGGCGGGATCGAGATCTCGAACCCGTCCTCGCCGGTGTAGCCGGAGCGCGTGACATAGGCGTCGGTCCCGTCCACGGTCATGTCCGCACCCTGCAGGAACACGAGATCGGCGCAGTCCGGTGCAAGCCCGGAGAGCGCGGCCTCTGCCTTCGGTCCCTGCAGCGCCAGGAGCGCCCGGTCCTCGAGGATCTCGAGCTCGGCCGCGCCTGCCAGCGCGTCGGCGATATGGGCGAAGTCGGCGTCCTTGCAGGCGGCGTTGACGACGAGGAACAGGGCATCGGCGCCGTCCTCCTCGATCCGGGTCGCCATCAGGTCGTCGCGGATTCCGCCCGCGTCGTTGAGCAGCAGCGTATAGCGCATCTGCCCGGGCGCGAGCCCCGCGATGTCGCCCGGCACCAGCCGTTCGAACGCGGACAGCACGCCGTCGCCGCGCAGGATGGCCTGTCCCATATGGGAGACATCGAACAGACCTGCCGCGGCGCGCGTGTGCTTGTGCTCGGCGATGATGCCGTCGGGATACTGGACAGGCATGGCATAGCCCGCGAAGGGCACCATGCGCCCGCCATGATCGACGTGCAGGTCGTGTAGCGGGGTCCTGCGGAGATCCGCGTCTGCGGGCGTCGAAGCGGCTGCCGTCATGAAACTCTCCCGGTCCGAACCAGCGGGCGCGCCACGCCGGTTGCGTGCCGCCTGCCCCACCCTGTCTTCGGACCTGAGAGATTCATCCCGCGGCCGTGACGGCCACCGGACTTACGCCTTCGGTGAGGCACGGTGAACACACCGCCGTGCCTGCTTTCCAGAGTGTCATCCCCCTTGCGGTCCTGGATGCCTGAGAGTTTCCGGGGCGGTTGCTCCTTCGGCGCCGGCCGCGAACGGCCGGTCTCTCCCGCTGGGGTCTCCTGACATGTCACATACTCAAGCCGCGCGACTCGGGCCGCACCGCTCCTTCGACACTAGGCGAGCGGCACAGGGAGTCAACTGCGACAAATGTGGATTATCGGCCCAGCTTGGTCCGGTTGAAGCGGAGCTGCTCGTCGGTGAGCTGGAAGCCGATGAAGACGCTGAAATCCTCGCCCAGCTGCCCAGCCCTCAGCGGGATGCGCTGGCGCAGGTCCTCGACGACCCCGAGCCGGTTTCGGTTGCCCTCGAACTCGAGCGTGATGTCGAACACCTGGCGCGCCAGGATATTCTCCTCCCGGTCGGAAATCGCCACGAAGTACGAGACGACCTGCTGGCGCGAGATGCTCGCCGGGCCCCGCGTGGCCTCGAAGAGCACGCGCATGTCGATTTCGACCTCGCCGGTTCCCGTGTCCTCGTCGATATCGGTCTCGCAGAAGCCGCCGAACTCCGCGACCTTCGCTTCCAGCGTCACGTCGGTGAGGTCGCGTCCCGGGCCCGGCGTGAACAGGGTCAGTTCCGACGCGTCCTGGACGATCGCGATCTGCGGACACTCGGGCGCCGCGGACGGCGGTGCCGGCTGCTGGCAGGCCGTCAGCACGAACAGTGCCAGCAGGGCGAGGCCCGGGGCCTTGGGAACGGGAATGCGTGGGGACATCGGCGGGCCAGTCTAGAGGGTGTTGTGGGTCCCGTCGCAAAACGGCTTGTCGCCGGTCTGCTTGCAGCAGCAGAACCAGATGGTCTGTGCCTCGTCGGTCTCGAACATCACGGGCTGGAAATCCGTCCCCTTGTGGGCACTGTCGCAGAAAGGCTGCTTCTTGCTCTTGCCGCACACGCACCACCAGTATTTCCGGCCGGGGATGACATCCACCGCGATCGGTTCCTTCTGCGCGATTTCCGGCTCGGCCATGACGTTCTCCATTGTCGGAACATGCCGCCGCCGCGCTGTTCTTGCATCCGGCATCGGCGC
>JAEPNS010000240.1 GCA_017643325.1 Alphaproteobacteria bacterium
CGCTGCGCGCGCGCTTCGGCCTGCGCTTCGGGGGGCTGACCGGATGGCAGTTTTCGACGCTCACGCCGGACCACCGATTCTGGAACGACGGTCTGGCGTCTGCGGTGGTCGGAGAGGGATGTCTTAGATAAGACTCATTCCCCTTCCATCCGCGATCCAAATCCATTACACAAAAAGAAAAAAGATCGCGTTTTTGTGAAAATCAGGGAGAGGATATCAATGAATCCCCAAATCAAGGCAACTCTCGTCGGTGCCGCGTCCGCGGTCGCGATGCTCGCGGTCGGCTCGGCCGCCATGGCTGACGGCCACCTCAACAAGGTTGAAGCGAAGCTCGCTCCGCTCGCGAAGGAAGAGGGCTCGGTCACCATCATCCACCCGCTGTTTTCCGACCGCACGGCGCAGCGCATGGCTGCAGCGTTCAAGGAACGCTACAACCTCGGTGACGACTTCCAGTTCAACAGTCTCCGCAAGGGCACGGGCGCGACGGTCGCCCAGGTCCGCCAGGAAATCCAGGCCGGCAAGTTCACTGTCGATGCAATCATCGTGCATTCGCCGGCGTTCTTCGACCAGGCGGCCGACCGTGGTGCGTTCCTGGAGCTTGAGTCCGAGAACTGGGCAGCGAGTGAAAAGCTGGTGAAGGAAGCCGGTCAGTATTCGCGCTTCCCATTCGTCGTCACGCCGCTCGCATACACGTTCCAGCCGGTCTGGAACGCGTCCTGCCCGGGCATGGAGAATTTCAGCGTCGATTCCTATGAGGATGCCGTCGCCGAATCTCTCAAGGGCAAGACCATCTCGTCCGACATCACCAAGTCGTTCACCTATACGAACACGGTGATCGCGATGCAGCAGTCGGGTGCCGTCGATTTCAACGAATTCTGGCCGGCTCTCGCGAAGACCGACCCGATCGTCGAGTTCCGCACCGAGCCGAAGATGCAGATGATGATCTCGTGCCAGCGTCCGTTCGACATGTGGAACCTGTCGGGCCGCGTTTACCAGAACGTGCTCAAGCAGCCGGACCTGAAAGACAAGATCAAGATGGGCTCCTACAAGGAAGGCCAGGCGATGCTGGGCAACCAGATCGCGGTGCTCAAGGGTTCCGAGAACCCGAACGCCGGCAAGCTGCTGGTCGAGTTCCTACTCTCGGAAGAGGGCTCGGACATCTTCGTCGAAGGCGAAGCGGTCTACTCGTTCCGCGAGGGCTACAAGGCCCCCGAGGCCGCGGCCCCGTACCTGATGGACCTTTCGCAGCACAAGCTTGTCGGAATGTCCGACTGGGTGAGTGCGGTGAAGGAGTACAAGGCCGTTCGTGATGTCTGGCTGGAAAACTTCCGCTAGGCCGTATCCAAGTTAGTGAAGGGCAGGGTTCCGCCTCCGCGGGACCCTGCCGCTTCCAGAAAGTAACCAAACGTTTTGTCTTCGGGTCGGTATGAGTGATCTCGTCGGCCCGGTAATTACTGCGATCCGACGGAACCGCGTGTTCCGTCAGCCCGACAGGTGAGCCCGAATGACCTCGGAAACCATCTCCCCGCCGCGACACCGCTCAGCAACCGAAAATCGCATGCGTGCGATGCTGACGCAGGAAAACCTCAGTACCGCGGTTGTTTCGCTGATCGTCGCCGCGGCCGTGATCATCCCGCTGGTGGTGCTGTTCGTTTCCTCCTTCAAGGTTCTCGACCCCCTCGGCTGGGACACGACCTGGGGCTTCGACAACTACGTCATCATGTTCACGGACCGGATCATTCCCAAGGCGTTCGTGAACACGCTCATCATTTCTTCGGGGTCCACGATCCTCGCCACCTTCCTCGGCGTCTCGCTGGCCTGGATCAACGCGCGCACCAACTGTCCTCTGCGCGACTATCTCGAACCCTACAACCTGATCCCGTTCTTCCTGTCGCCGTTCGTCGGCGCGATCGCCTGGCACAACCTCGGCGAACCACAGACGGGTCTGCTGAACAACTGGGCGCGCGACCTACTCGGCATCGACGGGGCGCTGATCAATATCGACAACATCTGGGGCGTGATCTGGGTGACCGGCATTTTCTTCGCGCCGCTCGTCTATCTTTTTGTGGTCGGCTCGCTGCGCCGCATGGACCCCTCGCTGGAGGATTCGGCGCGCACCACCGGCGCCGGCCTCGTGCGCACCACGATGACGGTGACCCTGCCGCTGGTGATGCCCGGCATTCTGTCGGGGGCGATTATCGTGTTCGTGACCAGCGCCGGCGAGTTCGGCGTGCCGTTCAAGCTGTCCGCGCCTTACGGCTGGGAAACGCTGACCACGCAGATCTTCTCGAAGGCGGTCGGCGACGACGCCAACCACAATCTCGGTGCGGCCATGAGCATGGCACTGGGCCTGATCACCGTGATCCTGATCTACATCCAGCAGCGCTACATCGCGCCGCGATCTTTCACCACGGTGACCGGCAAGGGGTTCCGCCCGAACGTGCTCGACCTCGGCCCGTGGCGCTGGGTTGCCTTCGCCTACAACCTGCTGTTCATCGCGGTTGCAGTCGTTCTGCCGATCATCTGCCTGCTGATCGTCAGCCTGCACCCGGTCTGGACCGGGGCGATCCAGTGGGACCAGCTCACCACAATCAACTATGTGAAGACCCTCTTCTGGTGGCGGCCCGAGGCGATTTCGGCGGCGACCAACGGCATCGGCAACTCCCTGATCCTGTCCTTCGGCGGCGCCTCGATCGCGATGGTGCTGGCGCTGGTGATCTCCTACATGATCCACCGCACCAAGGGCTTCGGCGTGCGCCTGCTCGACTTCCTGTCGGTGGTCCCGATCGGCTTCCCCGGCATCGTGCTCGCAATGGGCGTGCTGATCACCTACATCCAGACGCCGATCTACGCGACGCTGTGGATCCTGATGCTGGGCTACATCACGCGCTTCTTCCCGTACGGCCAGCGCAACATCTCGTCGATCATGCTGGCGATTTCGGAAGAGCTCGACCAGTCCTCGCGCATGGCCGGTGCGTCCTGGCTGACGACGCTGCGCCGGATTACGATCCCGCTGCTCAAGCCGGGCATCTTCGCGGGCTGGATCCTGCTGTTCATCATTTTCCTGCGCGAACTTTCGATCTCGATCATCCTGTTCACGACGGGCACGGAGACGCTGTCGGTCGGCGTCTACTACCTGACGAACTTCGAGAACGAGCCGCTCACATCGGCGCTGTCCATGGCGCAGACGGTGATGCTTCTGATCGCGATCTATGTGTTCCGGCGTGTGGCCGGGCGTGAAGCGCTGACGGCGTAGGGGGAGGTTCGTTATGTGCGCCGCTGAGACATCGAGGGCCTATCTGGAGGTCGAGCATCTCGTCAAATGGTTCGGCAACGACCGCGCCGTCGACGATATCTCGTTCGGCATCCCCGAAGGCTCGTTCCTGACGCTGCTGGGTCCGTCGGGGTGTGGCAAGACCACGACCCTGATGAGCATCGCGGGACTGCATTCAATCGATTCCGGCCGTATCAGGGTGGGCGATACGGTGTTCACGTCGCCGAAGGAGGGGCTGTTCCTGCCGCCCGAGAAACGCGATATCGGCATGGTCTTCCAGAGCTACGCCATCTGGCCGCACATGACGGTGGCGCAGAACGTGGCCTATCCGCTGGAGATCCGTAACGTCGAGAAATCCGAGATCGACGACCGGGTCGCCGAAGTTCTCAAGCTCGTCGGTTTGACAGATTGGGCCGACAGCCTGGCGACCAACCTTTCGGGCGGCCAGCAGCAGCGTGCCTCCGTGGCCCGGGCCATAGTCTCCAACCCGCGCCTTCTCCTGTTCGACGAGCCGTTGTCGAACCTAGACCTCAAACTGCGCGAGATCATGCGAGTCGAGCTGAAGCGCATCCAGAGCGAGGTCGGTATCACGGCGATCTACGTCACCCACGACCAGTCCGAAGCGCTGGTCATGAGCGACGAAATCATCGTGATGAGCAAGGGCAAGATCGAGCAGCGCGGCGGGCCGGTCGAAATCTATTCCCAGCCCGTGAATGAATATGTCAGCAACTTCATCGGCGTCGCGAACCTGCTCAAGGGCAAGGTTATCGATGCGTCCGACGGACACGGCAACGTGGAAGTGACCCAGAACGGCCATGCGATCACCGTGCCGTGCCGCATCGGCCCCGGTATTTCAGCCGGCGACGAGGCCGTCCTGTCCGTGCGGCCCGAGAACGTGCACGCAGAACGCGAAGGCAGTGCGAATGCGAATGTCGAGGGAGAGGTCACGCACGCGATCTTCCTCGGCAGCTATGTCGACTGCCGCGTCCAGTGGGGCGACTTCGAGTGGAAAGTTATCGCCCACCCCCGTACGCGCCTGCGCGCGGGAGAGAAGGTCTACCTGCATTTCGATCCCCAACACACCCTGGCGGTGCAGCCATGAGCGCGGAACCCCTTGTGAACGAAAATCCGGAGGCGATGGTCTCCATCGAGCATCTCTGGAAGAAGTTCGGGCCGGAAACGGCTGTCGCCGACTTCAACCTCGATATCGCGCCGGGGGAATTCGTGACGCTGCTCGGCCCGTCCGGCTGCGGCAAGACGACGACGCTGCGTTGCGTCGCCGGGCTTGAGCGCCCCGAAGAGGGTGAAATCCGGATCGGCAGCACGACGGTTGTCGCGCCCGCGAAGGACATCTACCTGTTCCCCGAGCATCGCAACATCGGCATGGTGTTCCAGAGCTACGCCGTCTGGCCGCACATGACCGTGTTCGACAACGTGGCCTACGGTCTGCGCGTGCGCCGCGCGTCGAGCGAGGAGATCAAGACCCGGACCACGCGCGCGCTGGAACTGGTCGGACTCGACCACCTGGCCGACCGGTTTGCGACCAAGCTCTCGGGCGGCCAGCGTCAGCGTGTCGCGCTGGCGCGTGCGATTGTCTATGAGCCGGAAGTGATCCTGTTCGATGAGCCGTTGTCGAACCTTGACGCCAAGCTGCGCGAGCAGATGCGTGACGAGATCGTTCGTCTCCAGAAAGAGGTGGGAATCACCTCGATCTTCGTCACTCATGACCAGTCCGAGGCGCTCGTCATGAGCGACCGGGTTGTCGTCATGGACAAGGCGGTGATCCAGCAGATCGGCGATCCGCAGGATATCTATGCCAACCCGGTGAACTCCTTCGTTGCGAACTTCATCGGTGTGACGGCCCTGCTCGAAGGCAAGCTCGTCAACAAGGAAGGCGAGAACTGCGAGGTCGAGGTTCCGATGGACGCCGGGCAGGAGCCGCTGCGCATCCGCGCCGTCGGCGGCGAAGGCGCGCAGGTCGGCAACGACGTCTTCCTCAGCCTGCGCCCGGAAGACGTCTCCCTGCACCTTTCGAAGCCCGAGGGAACGGACCACGGCAACCTTCTGGAAGGCAGCGTGATCGACACGATCTACCTCGGCAGCTTCCTCGAGGGCCGGGTCCAGGTGGGGCCGCACGAGATCGGCATCCAGATCGACCATTTCGAGAACCTTGCGCCGGGCCAGACGGTCTACCTGACGTTCCAGGCCGACCACGCTCTCTGCCTCGCGGAGTAGGGTCTTATGTCATTGCGAGTTCTCGTGCT
>JAEPNS010000241.1 GCA_017643325.1 Alphaproteobacteria bacterium
TCGGCGACCGGCTGGTGCGCCGGCGCCGGGCGGCGCGACCGTCCGAGCACCTGATTTCTGAAATGTCGAGCCTCAGCCTCGGCGATATCGTGGTGCATGCAGATCACGGCATCGCCCGCTATGACGGGCTGGAAACTCTCGAGATCGGCGGTGCACCCCATGACTGCCTGCGCCTGATCTACGCGGGCGACGACAAGCTGTTCCTGCCCGTCGAGAACCTTGACCTGTTGTCCCGCTACGGTTCGGAAGACAGCGAAGCGCAACTCGACAAGCTGGGGAACGCCGGCTGGCAGGCACGTCGCGCCCGTGTGAAGAACCGGATCACCGAGATGGCCGACAAGCTCATGGCAATTGCCGCGGAACGCGAGTTACGCGAGGCACCGAGGATGCAGGTCCAGCCCGGTATCTATGACGAATTCTGCGCCCGGTTTCCCTTCGCCGAGACCGAGGACCAGAGCCGGGCCATCAACGACACGGTCGAGAGTCTCGCGGCCGGCAAGCCCATGGACCGGCTGGTCTGCGGTGATGTCGGCTTCGGCAAGACCGAAGTGGCGCTGCGCGCGGCTTTCGTGACGGCGATGGCGGGACGGCAGGTCGCCGTGGTCGTCCCGACGACCCTGCTCGCGCGCCAGCATCACGAAACGTTTCGGGACCGGTTTGCGGGCCTTCCGGTGAAGATTGCGCAACTTTCACGCCTGACCACGGGGAAGGACGCGCAGGACGTGCGTGACGGCCTTGCCAACGGCCAGATCGATATCGTGGTCGGGACCCATGCGTTGTTGTCCCAGTCCGTGAAGTTTCGGGACCTGGGATTGCTCGTCGTGGACGAGGAACAGCATTTCGGCGTCGCGCAGAAGGAACGGCTCAAGCAACTCAGTTCCGATGTCCATGTACTCACGCTCACGGCAACTCCGATCCCGCGCACGCTGCAACTGGCCCTGACGGGGGTCCGTGAGCTGAGCCTCATCACGACGCCGCCGGTCGACCGCCTCGCGGTGCGGACATTCGTGCTTCCTTACGACAGTGTGACGATCCGTGAAGCCATCATGCGCGAGCACTTCCGCGGCGGGCAGTCGTTCTACGTCTGTCCGCGGGTAAGCGATATCGAGCCGCTCCAGGAACGTCTCAAGGAACTGGTGCCGGAGGTGCGGCTCGGCGTGGCGCATGGCCAGATGCCGGTCCGTGCCCTCGAGGACGTCATGACCGCGTTCTACGACAAGCAGTTCGATGTGCTGTTGTGCACCAACATCGTCGAAAGCGGACTCGACGTACCGACGGCGAACACCATCGTCGTACACCGCGCCGACATGTTCGGCCTGTCCCAGCTCTACCAGCTGCGTGGCCGGGTGGGCCGGTCGAAACTCCGTGCCTATGCCTACCTCACACTGCCGAACGACAAGATTCTGACCGATACCGCGCGCCGGCGGCTGGACGTGATGCAGACCCTGGACACGCTGGGGGCCGGATTCAGCCTTGCGAGCCACGATCTGGACATCCGGGGGGCCGGCAACCTTCTCGGCGAGGAACAGTCGGGGCATATCCGTGAGGTCGGTGTCGAGCTGTACCAGCAGATGCTGGAGGACGCGGTTGCTGCGGCGCGGGAGTCCGGATCCGTCAGGGCGCCGGAGGAGGAGTGGACGCCCGCGATCTCACTGGGCGCGCCAATCCTGATCCCGGACAACTACGTGGCGGACCTTGGGGTGCGACTCGGCCTCTACCGTCGCGTCGCGGCCCTGGTGGATCCGGCCGACATCGAGGCGTTCGCCGCCGAACTGATCGACAGGTTCGGCCCGATCCCGGACGAGGTCGAGAACCTGTTGGAGGCGATTACGTTGAAACGGCTTTGCCGCGATGCCGGAGTCGAGAAACTCGACGCAGGGCCGAAAGGAGCCGTGGTCACGTTCCGTGAGAATGCATTCGCGAACCCGTCAGGACTCGTCTCCTTCATCACGGAGCAGGCCGGAACCGTACAGCTGCGCCCCGACCACAAGCTCGTCTACCGCCGCGACTGGACGGACAACCAGAAGCGGATGACCGGCGTCCGGCGGCTCATGCGTCGGCTTGCGGAAATAGCCAGGGGTGCCGAGGCTGAAGGAACGGCGGCGCAGTAGCTACTCGGCCGCGAGACCGACGTCCGCGAGGTCGAACAAGGGGTAGAAGGCCTCCGGTTCCTGCGCCCCGGACAGGGCGTAGGCCCCGTTGATCACGAAGCACGGCACGGCACCGATCCCCATGCGGCGCGCGCGCAGATCCTCGGACAGGACCGCATCATGTTCCTCCGGTCCCGAGAGGAACTCACCGGCCTGCCTCGCGTCCAGGCCCGCGATCGCAGCGAGGCGAACAAGGGTCGCGTGTTCGCCGATATCCTCTCCGTCGAAGAAGAAGGCGCGGAACAGGATCTCCACGATCGCGTCCTGTCGCCCGAACCGCTCCGCGAAGCGGATCAGCCTGTGGGAATCGACCGTGTTCGGCATGCGCTCGATCATGTCGAAGTTGAACGCGATACGTTCCGTATGGCCGGCCCGCGCGATCGTCGAATAGACATGGCTCGCCCGTTCCGAACTCCCGAATTTTCCAGACAGGTAGGCCGCGCGTGTCATGCCTTCGGTCGGCATGTCCGGATTGAGCTGGAAAGCGCGCCAGTTGATCTGCACAACGAGGTCGCCACGATTGGAGATCGCGCGCTCGAGCCGCCGCTTGCCGATGAAACACCAGGGGCACACGGTGTCCGAGTAGATATCGATCGTCAGCATGATGGGAGAACCGTGCGCAGCCGCGCCGCCCGGGTCAAGCACTATGGCCGCTCTCGCGGTTGCGCCATAATCGGGAAGAGGGGAGAGCGACCATGATTCTCGAACATCGCGCCTACACGATGCAGCCCGGTCTGCACGAGAGATTCTACGAGTTGCAGGTCGAACGGGGGTTCGATGCGATCAAGCCCGTGCTCGACCGGCTGGTCGGCTATTTTTCCACCGTCAGCGGGCCGCTCGAGCAGGTCGTGCACCTGTATGCCTTCGCCTCGCTCGAGGACTGGCGCGATCGCCTGCACGGTCTTTACGACGTTCCCGAACTACTGCCGTACTTTGAAAAAGTGCGCCCGATCATGCTGGCTCAGGAAAACCATGTGCTCCTGCCGGCCCCGGTGGACGCGCTCGCACCGTATTTCAAGCCGGACACGTACTGGCAGCGGACCGACGGCCCGATCCCGGGCGCCGCGGACATGCGGGATCTCATCCTGGAAGAGCAGATCATCAGCCTGCGGCCCGGACAGCTCCCGAAATACTGGTCCGCCATCGAGAAATGCGGCCTGAACGCGCTCTCGCCACTGGACAAGAACAGGCTCGGCTCCTTCTTCATGATGGTGGGACCCCTGCACCAGGTCTATCACTACTGGTTCTTCGACGGGTTCGATGACCGGACCCGCCGCCTGAACGCGGTGCATATGAACCCGGAGTGGGCGGCGTTCCAGGAAGAGGTCCGCCCGATCGTCGCGCGCCAGGAGACGAAACTGATGCGGCCGGCGCCGGTGGCAGAGATGGTGCCCGTTTTTCGCGAGGGCTGACTGACACAAAACCGTCACGCCGACGTAACAATTACCCGGCATACCGCCCCAGCGGCAGTGAGTACGGGGGATTCGATGGCTGACGGTATCAAGAACGTTCTTTTCCTGTGCACCGGGAACTCGGCGCGCAGCATCATCGGCGAGGCGATCATGAACCGTGCCGGGGCTGGCCGGTTCCGGGCCTACAGCGCCGGAAGCCAGCCTGCGGGCACGGTCAACCCGAATGCGATCAAGCTGCTGAAAAGCCTCAACCATCCGACGGACGGGTTCCGGTCCAAGAACTGGGACGAGTTCGCGGCCGACGGTGCGCCGAAGATGGATTTCGTGTTCACGGTCTGCGACCAGGCGGCCAGCGAGTCCTGCCCGATCTGGCCCGGCCAGCCGATGTCCGCCCACTGGGGCGTTCCGGACCCGGCCGCCGTCGAAGGGACGGATGCTGAAATTGCGGCCGCGTTTGCGGACACCTACCGGATGCTCAACAACCGGATCGAGATCTTCGTCAACCTGCCGCTCGCCTCGCTCGACCGCCTGAGCCTGCAGCGACGGCTGGACGAGATCGGCCGAAACCTCAGCGAATCGGCCTAGATTTCGCGCATGGACTCGCACGATCTGCCGCGCCGGCTGGCTGCGGAATTCATCGGCACTGCCTTTCTGCTCGCGACCGTCATCGGGTCGGGGATCATGGGCGACACGCTGTCCGGCGGGAACGTCGCCATCGCGCTGCTCGGCAACACGATCGCGACCGGCGCGATCCTCGTCGTGCTGATCCTCGTGTTCGGCCCGATTTCGGGTGCGCACTTCAATCCCGCCGTGACGCTCGCCTTCCTGATGCGGCGTGAAATCAATGGGATGGATTCCGTTCTTTATGTGCTGACGCAGATCGTCGGCGGCCTGTTCGGGGTCTTCGCGGCTCACGTGATGTTCGGCGAACCGAGCTTCACGCTCTCGCTGACGGACCGTACCGGGATCGGGCAGTGGACCGGCGAATTCGTCGCCACATTCGGGCTGGTGGCCGCGATCCTCGGATGCCTGCGGTTTCGACCGGAAGCCGTCCCGTACGCCGTCGGCCTGTTCATCACGGCGGGCTACTGGTTCACGTCGTCGACGTCCTTCGCGAACCCTGCGGTCACCATCGCGCGCTCTTTTTCAGACACTTTTGCGGGAATCAATCCCGTCGACGCGCCGGTGTTCATCGCCGTCCAGCTCCTGGCCGCCGCGGTTGCGACCCTTACATTCGCGTGGTTCGCTCGCACCAGACAACAGGACTAGAGAACACCGGTCACGATCCGGCGGGTCGAGGACGGGGCCAACTTTGCCATGTCCAGCACGGAAAGCCGGTTGCGCGCGATAACGTTCCGGAGCAGATCGACGTATTGCTGGCCCTTTTCGGAGTAGGCAAGCAGGCCACCCGCAAGAACAGCGCCCTCGGGCGTGCGCCCGCCCTGCCGCGCAACGGCGCGACGATCGCGAAACGGCTTGTAGGCCGGGTTGGTGTTGAGATTGCGCGCATAGGCCCTGATCGAACCCATCGGGCTATCGAAATCCGCGATCCGGTAGTCACCGAGGCGGGTTCGCTGCCTGCCGGGAACGAGCCCGTCCCCGAACCGCCACTGACCGAACAGCGCGTTGCCTTCGACCGCGAAGCGGGAAGACCCGTAGGCACTCTCGACAGCGGCCTGCGCCAACGCGAGTGACGGCGGGATCGCGTCGACACGCCGCAGAAGCAGGTCCAGTGAACGCCCATTCGGCGGTTCGCTCCCTGTCGCAAGGGATGAAAGGCCGTAACGCCGAGCCAGATCGCGGACCCAGTCTGCGTTTTCCGGCGAGACAGTTCGCCGGGCTGCGATATCGCCGCGGATCCCCCGAAGACGCGCCCGGTCAGCCAGTATCTCCCTGTTTGTCATCAGGACCATCGGCAGCAGCGCCCGGAAAAACAGGCTTTTCTTCTGCGAAACGGTCAGCCCGG
>JAEPNS010000242.1 GCA_017643325.1 Alphaproteobacteria bacterium
CGCGATACGCACCGCGAGGTCTTCCCGCTCCTCCTCCGCGCGTGCGCGCGCCTTCGGCCAGACGGTTTCCAGAAGTTCACGCACCCGCTCCGGGGACTTCGCCATGGTGTTGTCGAGCTTGAGGTGTGCGTAGGTGTCGTAGCCCAGCAGAGCCGCCTTCTCGGCACGCAGGCGCACCATCTCCGCGACGATGGGGCGGTTGTCCCGCTCGCCCTCGCTCAGCCCCCGCGCGATCCAGGCATTGAAGGCCTCCTCGCGCAGGTCCCGGCGCTCGGAGAAGGTCAGGAAGGGCTCGATGATCGAGCGCGAGAGGGTGACGGCATGCTTGCCGGGATGACCGCGTTCGTGCGCCGCGGCGGCCATCGCCGCGCGCAGGAAGCCCGGCAGACCGGCGAGATCGTCCTCGCTGTCGAGCACCAGCGCGTAGTCCTGCTCGTCGGCCAGAACATTCTGCGCAAACGCCGTTCCGAGGCTCGCAAGCCGCTCGTTGATTTCCGCCAGCTTCGCCTGGTCGTCGGGATCGAGTTGCGCGCCCGAGCGCACGAAGGATTTCCATGTGAGTTCGAGGACCCGGTCCGCCTCGGCGTCGAGGCCGAGGGATTCGCGGTCCCGGTAGAGGGCATCGACACGCGCGAAGAGGTCACCGTTCATCACGATCTTCGAGTGATGCCGCGACAGCTCCGGCGAGAGCTTGCGCTCGAGCGCCTGGCGGTCGTCGTTGGTATCGGCGCCCGACAGGTTCCAGAAGATGCCGGACACACGCTCATAGAGTTCGCCCGCCCGCTCGAGGGCAATAATGGTATTTTCAAACGTCGGCGCATCGGGTGACCCGGCGATCGCCTCGATCTCGGACATGTGGGCCGGCAGGGCCGCCGCGAAAGCAGCCTCGAGATCGGCGTCGGAGATCGCCGCAAAGTTCGGCAACCCGAGCGGGCCGGACCAGTCGATGATTTCCCGGTTTATGGACTCGGACATAACTCAAACGTTCCTCGAAATGGGATATGCGAACCCCAATATGGTGTGCGAAGGGCCGCTCGGCCATCCCGCAATACCGTGTGGGTCGGCGGGACGGTCCCTATGCTAGACTGGCGATCACCATGGACATTCGGATGACTGAACCGACCACGCACCGGGCCCGCTTTTGCCGCACGCGGCAAAGGCTGTTTATCTGCCACACGCTCGGCCAGTCACTGTCGCGCAGCATTCGCGGAATCCCGGGAGCGCCGCCGCTTTCTCTCCATCCGTAGTCACCCCTTTCCAAGGATCCTACTGGAGAGAATTCCATGTCCGACAACACCGACAAAACCCAGAACCCCATGGGCCTCGACGGCTTCGAGTTCGTCGAGTTTGCCGCGCCCGAACCCGGCGTGCTGGAGCCCGTCTTCGAGATGGCCGGCTTCACGAAGGTCGCGACGCACCGATCGAAAGACGTCGACCTCTACCGCCAGGGCGACATCAATTTCATCATCAACAACGAGCCGAAGAGCCATGCGGCCTATTTCGCCGAGGAACACGGCCCCTGTGCCTGCGGCCTCGCCTTTCGCGTACAGGATTCCCATGCGGCGTATGCCCGCGCCCTCGAACGCGGCGCCCAGCCGATCGACATTCCGACCGGCCCCATGGAACTGCGGCTGCCGGCGATCAGGGGAATCGGCGGTGCACCGCTCTACCTGATCGACCGCTACGACGACGGTTCGTCGATCTACGACATCGATTTCCGCTGGCTCGACGGCGTCGACAGGCATCCGAAAGGCCACGGGTTCCACACCCTCGACCACATGACCCACAACGTCTACCGCGGGCGCATGGCCTACTGGGCGGAATTCTACGAGAGCCTGTTCAATTTCCGGGAACTGCGCTTCTTCGACATCAAGGGCGAATACACCGGGCTGACGTCCAGGGCGATGACGGCCCCCGACGGCAAGATCCGCATCCCCCTCAACGAGGAGGCTTCGGGCGGCACCGGGCAGATCGAGGAATTCCTGATGGCCTTCAACGGCGAGGGCATCCAGCACATCGCGTTGCGCTGCGATGACCTGATCGCCTGCGTCGACAAACTGAAGGCGGCAGGTGTGCCGCTGATGAGCGCGCCGCCCGAAACCTACTACGAGATGCTGGACGAGCGCCTGCCCGGCCACGGCGAGCCCGTGGCGGAGCTCAAGGCTCGTGGGATCCTGCTCGACGGGTCCACCGAAAATGGCGATCCGCGCCTGCTGTTGCAGATTTTCTCCGAAACCCTGATCGGCCCGGCCTTCTTCGAGTTCATCGAACGCAAGCGCGACGAGGGCTTCGGCGAGGGCAACTTCAAGGCGCTGTTCGAGTCCATCGAGCGAGACCAGATCCGCCGCGGCGTGATCGGAACGGGCGAGGCGTCGGAGATGACGGCCGACTAGCCGCGCGCCGGTCCGACCCGGGCCCTCGCGTATCTGCTGATTCCCGCACGGGTCCGACCGCCCGTCACGGAACCAACACGGTATTCCCGCGTTTCCTGTTCCGACACGGCACATCCGTTGCTCGCGTGGCCATCGCATTGCGCGGCGCCCAGGGTTCTCGGTCGGGTCAGAACGGGTCCGAAGAAAGGACACTCGATCATGAGCGTTGCATTCGCGCAGGAAAACTCGTCCAAATCACAGGCCGAAAGCACCCCCACCGATGTCCGGGGCGAAATCGACGTCAATCCGCAGGCCATCGTCGAGAGGGTCGATTCCTGGGTCGACGGGATCGTCCGCCACCTGCCGAACATCGGCGTCGCGATTGTCGTGGTCGCGATATTCGTCGTTCTCGGCATCGTCGCCAGCCGCATGTTCCGGAGCTGGGCCGCAAAACGCGACCGCGACAACCTCGGCGAGGTTATCGGCGGCTTTATCCGCTGGCTGATCATCGGTGTCGGGGTTCTGCTGGCTCTGACGATCGTGGTCCCGACGCTGCAGCCCGGGGACCTGATCGCCGGCCTCGGCGTGGGTTCGGTCGCGATCGGGTTCGCCTTCAAGGACATCCTCCAGAACTGGCTTGCGGGAATCCTGATCCTGATGCGCCAGCCGTTCGAGGTGGGCGACCAGATCATTGCGGAGGGATACGAAGGCACGGTCGAGCGCATCGAGACCCGCGCGACCGTCATCAAGACATACGACGGACGGCAGGTTCTGATCCCGAACAGCGACGTCTACACCAATGCGGTGCTGGTCAATACGGCCTTCGAGAAACGTCGGAGCCAGTATGACATCGGGATCGGCTACGGCGACAGCATCGACGACGCGACGTCGGTGATTCTGGACGCACTGCGGGGCGTCGACGGCGTGGAGAGCGATCCTGCACCGGAGGTGATCTGCGCCGGGCTCGGGGATTTCGCCGTCCTCATGCGCGCACGCTGGTGGACGGATTCACGCCGGTCGGATGTGGTCCACGTGCAGTCGAACGTGATGATCGCCGTCAAGAAGGCGCTCGACGAGGCAGGCATCGACATGCCGTTCGAGACCCAGGTGCACCTCTGGCACGACCAGACCGAAGAAATCGACGGCGATCGTGCGGCACAGCGCGAGGGCTGGCCCGAGGCCAGCGAGGGCGACAACCCGAAACCCCGACATTCCGCGACCGGCCGCGGTTCGTCGCGGTCTTCGGAAAGCCCCGATTCCTGATCGAACCGGACAGCAAAGACGGCGCATTCAGGTCGCGAAGCTGCGGTCGCCGGCGTCGCCGAGTCCGGGCACGATGTAGCCCTTCTCGTCCAGATGTTCGTCTACAGCGCCCACCAGAACGGGCACGTCGGGATGGGCGACGGAAAAGGCCGCGATCCCCTCCGGCGCGGCAAGGATCGACACCAGTTGCAGGCTTGTCACGCCCTTCGTCTTGAGCCGGGCGAGCGCGGCCACCGATGAATTCGCCGTCGCCAGCATCGGGTCGACGACAATGTTGTGCCGTTCGGCGATGTCGGGAGGGCCGTTGAAGTAATACTCGTGAGCCTCCAGCGTATCGTGGTCGCGGTAGATTCCGATGTGCGCGACTCCGGCCATGGGAAGGACATCGAGCGCGCCGTCGAGCATCGCGTTGCCCGCGCGCATGATCGACACCAGCACCGGATACGGCTTCTCCAAGACCGGCGCATCCATGGCGGTGAGCGGGGTCTCGATACGCCGGGTGGTTTCAGCCAGCCCGCGCGTCGCCTCGTACATCATCAGGCGCGCAAGTTCGCGCACCACGGCCCGGAATACGATCGGCTTGGTGTCGGTTGCACGGAGTTGCGTGATCTTGTGACGGATGAGCGGATGGGCGATCGCGCGCACACCGTCCGGAAGCTCGTTGGCCATGCTGTCCCCCCGGTAATCGGTCCCGGTTTAGCGCGAAGCGGACCGGATTGCGAGGCACCGGTTGAAGCAGGGTCGGCGGCTCTGCCATTCTTCGCGGACCGATGCTTCAGCCCCGGACCCGCCGTGACACCGGACCCCCGCCTGGCCATTCCAGAGATCGAACGCGACGACCGGCCGGACGGGACGGTGATCCTGCGCAACCGGACCGCCCTGCCCGATCCGCTGCCCGACCCCCTCGCGCGCTGGGACCACTGGCTGGCGCAGGACGGGGATGCCGTCTTTTTCAGCGAACGCAACACGGACGGGATCCGGACCTCGTCCCGCGTGGAGATGGAGCGGCTGTCGAATGCCTACGCCGCCTACCTTGGAGCACAGGGATGCGGTTCCTCGGACCGGATTGCGGTCATCGGCGGTGCGGGCATCACACATGCTGCGCTCAAGATCGCCGCGCTCAAGACCAATCTCGTGCACGTGCCGCTCTCCCCGGCGCTGGCCGCGTCCGGCTTCGGGCGGGCGCGGCTGGAATACGCGCTGTCGATCGTCGCACCGAGCCTCGTCGTCGACCTGACCGGCCGCATGAACGACGCGGTCACCGAAGCCGATCTTCCCGAGCCCACCGATGCAAACTTCGACGCGCCGGGCACCACACTCGACAGCCTCGCAGCGATCTATTTCACCTCGGGCTCGACGGGCGAGCCCAAGGGTGTCGTCGTCACACGGCAGATGATCGCCTCCTGCCAGGCCGCCTATGCCGCGCACTGGCCGTTCCTCGCCGACCACCGACCCGTCCTGATCGACTGGCTTCCGTGGCACCACGTCTTCGGCGGCCTCGACAATTTCTACAAGACGATCTGGAACGGCGGCGAGTATCACGCAGAAAATCCGCCCGGTGCGGAGAACATGGACACGATGGCCAAGCGCATCCGTTCCGTGCGCCCGACGCTGCACATCAACGTTCCCTACGGGATAGACCTGCTGCTCGACCGGCTCGACGACGACCCGGACACACGGGCCGCCCTGTTCCACCGGCTCGACGCGATCTTTTTCGCAGGCGCGGGAATGGGCGACGGCACCTGGCACCGGCTTCGCGACACGGTCGCCCACGCGGGCGAAAACCCGCCGCTGCTGCTCACGGGCTACGGCGCGACCGAGGCGGGTTCGACCATGTGCCTGAGCCACCGGCCCGCCGGGTCCACCGCGGAAAT
>JAEPNS010000243.1 GCA_017643325.1 Alphaproteobacteria bacterium
GTTCTCGAAGGTGTAGGTCTTCACGTCGGTCAGGTGGCCTTCGATATCCCAGAGGCCGTCGGTGCGCCGGTAGCCGGCGCACTCGACCGTGCGGGTATGGATATGCTCGCGTTCGGCGGGCGGAGATAACGGCATCGGAGTCTGTCCTGGTCAGGCGGCCGGCGGGGCGGGCGGCTCGGGTTCGGGATGGCTGGTGCGCGACTTGATGCGCAGCTGGCGCAACTGGTTGCCGCTGCGGCGCAGGACGTCGACCTTGAGGTCTCCGATTGCGAAGCTCTGGCCCTCCTCGGGGATGAACCGCGCCTCGTGCAGTACGAGCCCGGCGATCGTTGACGCCTCGTCGTCGGACAGGCCCCAGTCGAATTCCCGGTTGAGATCACGGACAGTCACGCGTCCGTCAACGAGGAAGGAGCCGTCCGACTGGCGTCGCACACCGGGGACGGGAATATCGTGCTCGTCATCGATCTCGCCGACGATTTCCTCGATGATGTCCTCCAGCGTCACGACCCCCTGCAGCGAACCGTACTCGTCCACCACGAGCGCGAAGTGCTCGCGCCGGTCGCGGAACTCGTGGAGCTGGGACAGGCAGTCGGTCGATTCCGGAATGAACCATGGCTCGGTGGCCACCGCGGAGATGTGCATCTCGTCGATATGGCCGTCGTGGTTCTGGACCTCTCGCAGCAGGGCCTTGGCGTGCAGCACGCCGATGATGTTGTCGGGGTCGCCGCTGAACAGGGGCACTCGGGTGTGCGGGCAGTCCAGCACCTGGGTCACGATCTCGCCGGGTGACAGCGACGCATCGACCATGTTGACGTCCATCCGGTGGGTCATGATCTCGCCGACCTCGACGTCGTCCAGGTCCATGACACCACCCAGCATCAGGCCCTCATGGGCGGCGACCGTGTTGGTGTCCGAATGCAGGCGGATCGCACCGCGCAATTCCTCCTCGCGCGCCTGGTCCGCTGCCGAGTTTATCTTCTCTCCCATCAGGCGAAGGATGGCGCCGACCACGATCTCGACCATCTTCGTCAGCGGCGACAGCAGGACCACCACGACGCGGATGACCGGCGCCACGGTCAGTGCCATGTCGTCGGCGTGGCGGATGGCGTAGGTCTTCGGCAGCACTTCGGAGAAGATCACGACGAGCACGGTCATGCCCGCGGTCGCATAGGCGACGCCGGCGTCGCCGAAGAGCTGGATCATCACGCTGGTCGCGAGCGCCGAGGCGAGGATGTTGACGATATTGTTGCCGATCAGGATGCCGCCGATCAGGCGTTCCTGCTGGGCGTGCAGCAGGCTGACGACGCCCGCGCGCCGGTTCCCGTCGGACGCCAGCTGGTGCATGCGCGGACGCGATGCGCCGGTCAGCGCCGTTTCCGAGCCCGAAAAGAAGCCGGAAAACGCCAGCAGGACCACGATCGCGATGATGGTGAGGGTGAGGGGATCGCTCATGTCATTGACCGAAGTTGGGACCGGTTACGCGGCCGCGGCCTGTCCGTCGAGAAGGGCTGCGACCTGGGTCGGGTCGACATCGTTCGTGATAAACGCATCGCCGATGCCGTGGGTGAGGATGAAGGTGATCTTGCCGGCCTGGACCTTCTTGTCCCGGCGCATGTGATCGAGAAGTGTCGCGGAATTCCAGCCGCCGCCGGGGTGGGACGGGAAGGTTGTCGGCAGGCCGACCGCTTCAAAGTGGGCGCGCACCCGTGCGGCGTCCTCCCCAGGGCACAGGCCGAGCTGCGCCGACAATTCGAAGGCGAGGATCATGCCGATCGCGACGGCCTCGCCGTGGAGAAGGCCCTCGCCGAAGCCGGTCTCGGCCTCGAGTGCGTGGGCGAAGGTGTGTCCCAGGTTGAGCAGTGCGCGGCGCCCCGTCTCGCGCTCGTCCTGGTTCACGATCTCGGCTTTCATCTCGCATGAACGCATGATCGCGCGGGTCTGGGCCGACGGGTCGCCGGCGACCAGCGCGGTGCCGTTGTCCTCGAGCCATGCGAAGAACCCGGCGTCGCCAAGCAGGCCGTATTTCACGACCTCCGCATAGCCGGCCAGCATCTCGCGCGGCGGAAGGGTGCGCAGGGTGTCGGTGTCCGCGATCACCAGCCGCGGCTGGTAGAAGCTGCCGATCAGGTTCTTGCCGTGGGGCGAGTTGATCGCGGTCTTGCCGCCTACCGAGCTGTCGACCTGCGCCAGCAGGGTTGTCGGGATCTGCACGAACTCGACACCGCGCAACGCAATGCTGGCCGCGAACCCCGTCAGGTCGCCGATCACGCCGCCGCCCAGCGCAATCAGCACGGTGCCGCGTTCGAGGCCTTCCTCGAGCAGGTCATCGAGCAGGCCTTCGAGATAGGCGAAGGACTTCGACTGTTCGCCCGCGTCGATCTGGATCGTGCGGCCGCCATGCCCGGCCGCGCCGAGGCTTTCCTGGAGCGCTTCGGCGTAGAGCGGGCCGACGTTGGAATCCGTGACGATCACCATCTGCCGCTCGCCGAGGCGCTCCGCGATCAGGGTGCCGGCGCGCGCGATCAGGCCCGGGCCGATCTCGATGTCATAGGACCGGGCATCCAGGTCGACGCGGACCTTGGCGGAAGACGGGTTCTGTTCGTTCATGTTGCCTTGTTCTGCTCTTCTGGTGGCCGGAAGGCATCGAGCGCCTCGCACACGCGCTCGACGGTATTCTCCGGGGGGCCGTCGTCGCTCTCGACGACGATGTCGGCAAGCTCATAGATCGGGTTCCGCACCTCCATCAAGTCCCGCAGGATCGTCTCCGGATCGCCCTGTTTCAGCAGCGGACGGTTGTTGCGCCGCGACGTCCGGCGCACAAGGGTGTCGATATCCGCACGCAGCCAGACCGATATACCCGTCTGCGCGATCAGGGCGCGCGTGGCCTCATCCATGAACGCCCCGCCGCCGGTCGCGAGAACAACGGGCTCGCCGCCGAGGATGCGCGCGATCACGCGCCGTTCGCCGTCGCGGAAATACGCCTCGCCGTGTTCGGCGAAGATCTCCTCGATCGTGCAGCCCGCCGCCGCCTCGATTTCCGTGTCGGCGTCGAGGAACGGCAGGTTCAGCCGCGCGGCCAGGCGCCGGCCGATCGCGGATTTCCCGGCGCCCATCAGGCCCACCATCACGATCGAACGCCCGGCGAAGCCGCGCTGCGTCGCCGGTTCGGCGGTCCGGGTCATGGGCTCTGCTTGCTCGGAATCGGCCATGTCCTGCTATCTTAGTCGGAGTCGGTGCGCGCACCGAACCGCCGTGAAATCGCCATTGTTGGCGCGCCATTCTAGGACGTTGGCCGCGAACCCGCGAGGTTCGCGAACGTTGGGCACCCTGGGGGCATCGGGGAACATCGGGCAAACAAGTGCGAGGAGGACCGAGTGTTCAAGATCGTGGGTATTCTGATTGTGATCGTCGTCGTCGCCGGGGGCGTGTTTCTCGCCACCTGGGACATTCCCGCGCCCAGCCACCAGGTGGAAAAAACGATCCCCAACGACCGTTTTCCGCGCTGACCGGCATGCGGCAAAGCTGGCTCCTGCTCGTCCTGGCCTGGCTGGCTTCGACCGCGCCGGCGGCGGGCCAGCAGAGCGGCCCGATCCGCCTCGCGCCGTTGCCGCCGCCGGGCGAGGAGATGCCGGACGGGACGCGTCCGCGCGACGGGGGGGACGTCCTGCCGGGCGGGATCCGCGTCCGGGACCTCGATCTGGCGAGCGAAGGCGCAATCGGCGTCATCGGCGAGGAGGGTGGCGGGCTCGGGCAGGACATGTGGGACGGCAGCCTCTGGACCGATGCCGTCCGCCTTGTCGGGACCCTGCCGGAAACCTACCCGCTGCGCGCCGGATACGATCTCGCGCGCCGGGTCCTGTCGACCGCTGCGCCCGCGCCGACCGCGGGTAAGACACCCGACAGCGAAAGCCTGCTGGCCGTGCGCATTGACCGGCTGGCGGCAATCGGCGCCGGGGAGCGCGCGACCGAGATGGCACGGGCCGTGCGCGGCCGCTCGATTCCAGATCACCTGGCGGCTGTCGCAGTGCGCGGGTATTTCGCGGAAGGCGAGATCGCGCCGGGCTGCCGCGTGGCCGACGGCTATGGCGGCGGCTACGAGAGCGAGTTCTGGCAAAAGGTCCTGATCGTCTGCCAGGTGGCGTCCGGCAACCCGGACCAGGTCGGGCTGGGGCTCGACCTGTTGCGCGACCAGGGGGTGGCAATCGACCCGGTGTTCGCGAGCGTCGCGCTGGCGGCGTCGGGCGGCGGAAAGGTCACTATGCCCCGCCGCGAGGACACGTCGCCGGACCTGTTGACGCTCGCGCTCCTTGTCGCGTCGGGTGCGGAGCTTCCCGACTGGCTCGCGGAAGACGTGCAGCCGACCCTGCTCCCCGCGCTGTTGACGGCCGAACGGGTGACGCCGGAGGCCAAACTGCACGCCACACATCGCGGGCTGCGGGCCGGTGTCGTGCGCGGTCCACGCGCGAGCGAGGTCTATTTCGGACTTCGGGTGGACGACGAGACCCTGGCGGCCGGGCTGTCGGCGCCGGACGATCTCGCGCCGGACCTGCGGTGGGCCTATTTCTACCTGGCCGCGGAGCGGGAGCTCGATCCGCTTGCGCGCGCAAACCTTCTTGTGGACGCGTGGCGGGCGGCGCGCACGGCCGGCGCGCTCGACATCGTGGCGCGCGCGACCGCCGATCTGCTGGTCGATATACCCGCGACCGCCGGATTCGCCTGGATGGCGGGCGATGCCGCGGACGTCGCGCTTCTCGCGGGCCGGGACCGGCTCGCGCTGGACTGGTACCGGCTGATGCGGAACCAGGAAGCCGTTGTGCCGGCGCTGTCGACGGCGGTGGTCGTGCTGTGGCCGGCGATGCGGGTCATCGGGCGCGAAGCCGACCGGGGCTTTTCTCTCGCCGACGGCACGACCGCCATCACCCGGCTGGCGCCCGCCGTGAGCGCACGGGGGGTCGTGCCATGGGATGCCGCCCGGCTGTCGCGCTGGATCGAACTGACCGCTGCGCGCGCGCCCGTGCCAGATCATGCCCTGGTGCTCGAGATGCTGTCCGCGCTCGGCGACCCGGTGGACGACACCCACTGGTTGCGCGTGTCCGCGGGCACGCCGGGCGTGTTCACGATGCCGTCGTCGGCATTGCTCGCGGGCCTGTCGCGTGCCGCGCGCGCCGGGCGCAAGGCGGAAACCGCCCTGTATGCCCTGCACGCGCTCGGCCAGACCGGCGGCGCGCCGTCTCCCCGCCTGGTGGCCCAGCTGGTCGCTGCGCTTGACGAGGCGGGATTGCACGAGCCGGCCCGATCTATGGCGCGCGAGATGGTCGTCCGCGAGCTCAATCCGGTCCCGGTGCCGTGACCCGTCGCCGCGACCCGGTCCCGCCGGAGCGGGTCAGCCGTTACCTGGAGGCGTTTCTGGAGCTGCTGGTCGCCGAGCGGGGCG
>JAEPNS010000244.1 GCA_017643325.1 Alphaproteobacteria bacterium
TCTGGAAGACGTAGCCGAAGTTTGTATCGCGCAGGCGCTTGCCGTCGAAACGGATCGTGCCCGCGTCGGGCTCGATCAGGCCCGCGATCAGGTTGATCAGGGTCGACTTCCCGCAGCCGTTCGGCCCGAACACGGACACGAAGCGGCCGCGGGGGATATCGAGATCGAAATCGTCGTAGATCACGGCGCTGCCGAATTTCTTCGACAGGCCGCGGATCGTGATGTGTGGATCGCCGACCGTGCCAGGGGCAGCCGGTGACGGTGCGCCCGGTGCGGACGCGCGGGTGGGCGTGTCACCGCTCGCCGGTGCTGCCTCGCTGGCAATCATGTCGGGGCTCCTGTCCGGCAATCAGAAGGTCTTGATGTACTTCGTCACATCGACCTTCTCGGACAGGATGCCGTTGTCGGCCACGAAATCGATGAACTGCTGGAATTCGGCCTTGTCGTCGTCCGACAGATCGTCGGCCATCACGAAGTTCACCAGCGGCACCGTCGGGGCCACGGCCTCCGGCGTGAAGGTGTTCTTCACGAGGTGCGAACGTACCGTGTCATCCTTCGCGATGTCGTCCAGCGCACGGTTCCAGGCCATCGCGAAGCGCTTCGCGACGTCCGGACGGTCCGCCAGGAAATTGCCTGTCAGTGCCGTCCCTGCGACCCATGCGTCGGCATCGTCCTTGCCGAGGATGTAGGTGGCGATCACCCCGGTCTCGATGGCGCTGGCCGAACCCTGGTTTTCCATCAGGGTCACCGCGGGCTCGAGCGTATAGCCGGCGTCATAGGTGCCCGCCTGCATCGCCGAGACGTGCTGGGGCATGGCGAGCTGGTCGAGCTGGTAGTCACCCTCCTTGAGGCCGTTGGCCGCCAGCACGGCTTTCGCCATCATGATGTTGGCCGGTCCCGGCGCGGACATGATCTTCGCGCCTTTCAGGTCTCCGATCTTCTTCGCGTCGAAGCCCTTGCGGACCACGAAGGTCTCCATCTTGTACTGCTTGTTCTGGCTGTTGATGGAGATGTAGTTGACCAGGCCGTCCTTCTTGAGGTTGGCGTTCATGCCCTCGATCGTCACGAGGTTCGCCGCCACGTCGATATCGCCGGTGATCATCGCCGACACCAGGGCCGGGCCGCCGATCAGGCGCACCATCTCGGGCTCGATATCCGCGTCCTTGAAGTAGCCGCGCTCCAGCGCAACGAAATACGGCAGGGCCGAGGTGACCGGGAACACGCCCACCTTCACCTTGTCCGCGGCCTGTGCACCGGCAACACCGGTGAATGAAAGCGCGGCGACCGCCGCAACGGCCAGCGCCGCGCGCCGTGTGATTTCTGCAAAACTCTTCATGGTACCGACCTCCTGTTTTGGTTATTGGGTTTTGGGTTGGGGCCCTGGAGTTGCGCCCTCTTGTCGTTGGGGTCCCTTGTTCTTCAGGACCGTTTTTCGAACATGCTCATGCCCGGACCTCGATCGATCATCTCGAGCGGTTCGGTGCGGGCCGCGCGCATCTCCCCGCGCAGCGATTTCGTGGCCTCTTCATCGACCGCGAGGCCGTCGCCGTCCTCGACCAGGACGACGCCGTAGTTGTTCCGGGCGGCCTCGGCGGACACCTTCGCCTGCGTGACATCGACCAGAACGCGCGCCGGGTCCCGGTCGAGCGGGTCGCCCCAGCCGCCGCCGCCCGTTGTGCGTACGCGCAGGACCTGGCCGGCCTTGATCGGCTCGTTGTCGACCAGGCCGCCGAGCTTCTCGTCACGGCCCTCGACATCGACATAGACACCGAACGGCAGGCCGGCCTCGCCGCCGTTGACCCCGTAGCAGCCGAGCCGCACCCGGTCGGCGGTCACGATGGTCGAGCAGTCGACCAGCAGCCGGTATTCCTTTTCGTAGCCGAGGCCGCCCCGGAAGGTTCCGGCGCCGCCGGAGTCGGTCCACAAACCGAGCTTTTCGACCAGGATCGGGAAGCGGGTCTCCGTGAACTCGGCCGGCTGGTTCCTGGAATTCGGGACGATGTGAATCGCGTCCGAGCCGTCGGCGTAGTAGCGCCCGCCGCTGCCGCCGCCCAGCACCTCGCGCGACAGGAAGGGTTTGCCCTCCAGGTCGTCGCCGTAGAAGCCAGTGTAGCGGATCGTCTCCTGGTCGGCGGGCATACGGCCCTGCTCGACCGCCTGCACCACACAGCCCGCGAGCAGGCCGATGGCGCGCAGCAACGGGAAGGACCGGGCGTTGGTCGCGGCCGGCCGGATCGGCGTGATCAGCGTTCCCTTGGGCGGGAAGATGACCTCGAAGACGTCGCACACGCCCTCGTTGCAGTGGATCTCCGCCGCGCGTTCCGGGGAGTCTGCCAGGTTGCGCAGCACCGGCGCGATCCACTTGATCAGGAACTTGCCGTCGGCGTAGTCGGCCGGCCAGTTGATCGGCCCCAGCGCCTGCGGGTCGGTGCCGTTGAAATCGAGGACGATCTTGTCGTCCGTCTTGGTCATGGTGAGCGCGATCTTGTGGAGCTTCGGGTCGGTCACCCCGTCGTGCTCCACATAGTCTTCCCACGAATAGGTGCCGTTGTTGATCTTCGGCAGCAGCTCCTCGCGGAAGATGTTGGCGCACTTGTCGAGGATGGCCTGGAAACAGGCTTCCACGGTCTCGCGGCCGAAGCGTTCGAACAGTTCGGCCATCCGCTCGGCACCCATGATGCAGGCCTGCATCTCGGAATCGATGTCCGCGGCCAGCATCTCCGGCACACGGGTGTTGCGGCGGATGATCTTGAGCGCGTCTTCGTTGCGCGTCCCCGCGTCGACCAACTTGATCGGCGGGATCATCAGGCCTTCCTCGAAGACCGAAACGGCCGTGCCGGGCATCGAGCCGGGCACCTTGCCGCCGATGTCGTCATGGTGGCCGAACGCCTGGATGAACGCCACGACCTCGCCGTCGTGAAACACCGGAACCGTCGAGCACATGTCGGGCAGGTGCCCGATGGAGCCTTCGGTGTCGTAGGTGTCGTTCATGAAGTAGACGTCGCCCGGCTTCATGGTCTCGATCGGGAAGTCGCGCACGACGGCGTCCGGCATGGCCGAGTAGGACCGGCCGGTCAGCTTGCGGCATTTCCAGTCGAAGAGCCCGACGCGGTAGTCGTGCGCCTCGCGGATCATCGGGCTGCGGGCCGTGCGCTCGATCGCGTACTCGATCTCCGCCTCGATGGAGTTGAGCGTGCCCTCGACGATCTGCAGGACAATCGGGTCGACGCCCGCGGCGGGGGCGGTCTGTTCGGCTGTGTTGGTCATCGGATGCGCTCGATTTCGTCGGTGGAACGCCGGACGACGATGATTCCGTGGTCGTCGACGGTTGCGAATTGTCCGGGGAAGACGACGGTCGTGGAGCCGAATTCCTCGATCACGGCGGGGCCCTCGATGCGGGTGCCGGCCGGCAGGCGGGCCCGGTTGAAGACCGGCGTATCGCGGAAACCGCCCTCGAAATAGACCGGACGCGTGGCCTTGCGGGCCGCCTCCGCGTCGCCGCCTCCGTCGATCCGGGGCAGCGAGGGCCGCTCGATGGTGCCGAAGCCGGACAGGCAGAAGTTCACGATCTCCACCTTCTGCTCGCCGCGATAGGCGTATCCGAAGGTGCGTTCATGGGCGGCGTGGAAGGCCTCGATCAGGGCCTCGACCGCGCCGGCGTCGACCTCGCCGGACGGCGCCGTCACGCGCACTTCCATGGACTGGCCGGCATAGCGCACGTCCGCCTCACGGACGTAGCGGTGGGTCTCGGCGGCGAGGCCGTCGCGGATCAGGGTCTCGCGCGCCTCGCCCTCGAGCGTCGCGTAGATCTCGGCCACGGCGGCCGGGTCGATGTCGTCCTGCTGGGTGACACGCGTCAGGATGTGGTCGGAGCGCCAGTCCACGGCCAGCAGGCCGAAGGCCGACAGGTTGCCGGGGTTCGGAGGCACGATGCAGGCCTCCATGTTCAGCAGGTCCATGACCGCGGGCGACTGGGCCGGGCCGGACCCTCCGAAGGACAGCAGGGCAAAGTCGCGCGGGTCGATGCCGCGCTGGATGGTCATCTGCCGGATCATGTTCGCCTGGTTCCAGTTGGCGATCTCGATGATTCCGGCGGCCAGTTCCTCGACGCTCATTTCCCGGCCGAGTTCCTTTGCGAGGTCGGCAATGCCCTGGCGGGCGCGCTCGACGTTGAGTTCGATGCCGCCGCCGATCAGTTCGGCGGGCAGGCGCCCGAGCGCGAGGTTGGCGTCGGTGATGGTCGGCGCGTCGCCGCCTTCCGGGTAGCACATGGGCCCCGGTACGGCGCCTGCGCTGATCGGCCCGACATTGAGGTTGCCTTCGCGGGTCTTCCAGGCGATCGAGCCGCCGCCCGTGCCCACGGTGCGGATGTCGATCATCGGCAGGCGCACCGGGAACGGGCCGACCGACGCGTCGGTGGTGATGTGCGGCTCGCTGTCCTCGATCAGGCAGATGTCGGTCGATGTGCCGCCCGCATCCAGCGTGACGACGTTGTCGAAGCCCGCGAGTTTGGAGACGACGGCGGCGCCCAGCGCGCCCGCGGCGGGCCCGGACAGCGCCGTGGTGATCGGTTTTTCAACGACCTGTTCGGCACTGATCACGCCGCCGGACGACTGCATCACCAGGAACGGCGGTTCGCGCAGCGTCGGCCCCAGCTCCTCGGCGACGTTGCCGAGGTAGCGCGACATGTACGGCTTTACGAAGGCGTCCACGAGCGTCGTCACCGCGCGTTCGTATTCGCGATACTCCGGCAGGACGTCGCAGGACAGCGAGACCACCGCGTCGGGGTGCTCCTCGGAGATGATCTCGGCGACGCGCTTCTCGTGGGTGTTGTTGGCGTAGGAGTGCATCAGGCACACGCCGACGGCGCGGATGTCCTGCTGCTTGAGCGCACGGGCGGCGGCGCGCACGCTGTCTTCGTCAAGCTCCGTCAGCTCCTCGCCCTTGAAGTTCAGGCGCCCGCCGACCTCCTGGACGAAATGCAGGGGTACGAGCCTGTCCGGCTTCACCCAGAAATAGGAATTCCCGTAACCGTCCGGCACCGCCTGGCGGGCGATCTCGAGGATGTGCCTGAAGCCCTTGGTGACGATCAGGCCGAGGCCTTCGATCTGGCCCTGCAGAAGGGCATTGGTCGCGACCGTCGTGCCGTGGCAGATCACGCCGACATCGGCGGGATCGTCGCCGGTTTGCTCAAGCACGTCGTGGATGCCCTGCACGAGGCCGACCGCGGGGTTGTGGGGGGTGCTCGAGACCTTGGTGACGTTCATGGTCCCGGCCGCTGCATCGATTGAGACGATATCGGTGAACGTGCCGCCGGTATCGATCCCGATTCTGAGGTTCCCTTTGCCTGATCCGCCGTCCATGATATCCGTTCAAATAATATTGAAAACAAGGCTTTATGCGATTTCTCGCGGC
>JAEPNS010000245.1 GCA_017643325.1 Alphaproteobacteria bacterium
TTCATCTTCCGCGCCTTCCACTCCAGCCCGCTGGAGGCGTTCCGCCGCTCGGACGGCGTCTACACGAACGCCGTCAACGGCTACTGCGCGATGCTCCTGAAGATGATCGATCGCGCGCGCGACGACGGCGCCTACGACTACATGGCCGTGATCTTCGACGCCGCGCGGACCAACTTCCGCAACGACATCTATCCCGAATACAAGGCCAACCGCGACGAGCCGCCCGAGGAGCTGCGCCCGCAGTTCGGCCTGATCCGCGAGGCGACGGTCGCCTTCGGACTGCCGTCGATCGAGGTCGAGGGCTACGAGGCCGACGACCTGATCGCGACCTACGCGCGCGAGGCGGTGGAGAAGGGGATCGAGACCGTCGTCGTCTCGTCCGACAAGGACCTGATGCAGCTGGTGCGCGACGGCGTGTGGATGTTCGACCCGATGAAGGACCAGGTGATCGGGCCGGACGAGGTGATGGACAAGTTCGGCGTCACGCCGGACAAGGTGGTCGACGTGCAGTCGCTGGCGGGCGATTCGACCGACAACGTGCCGGGCGTGCCGGGCATCGGCGTCAAAACCGCCGCGCAGCTCATGGACGAGTATGGCGACCTCGACACGCTCCTTGCGCGGGCCGAGGAGATCAAGCAGCCCAAGCGCCGCGAGAACCTGATCGAGTTTGCCGAGCAGGCGCGGGTCAGCCGCGAGCTGGTCCGCCTAAAGGACGACGTGGAGTCCGGCCACACCGTCGAGGACTTCGCGCTGAAGGACCCGGACCCGGCGCAGGTCGTCTCGTTCCTCAAGGAGATGGAGTTCCGCACGCTCACCCAGCGTGTCGAGAGCCGCTTCGTCGCCGAGGGCCTTATGGTCGAGGCCGACACGGCGGCCGGTGCGGGGGTCGAGGCGCCCGAGGATGCAAGCTACGAACTGGTGCAGGACGAGGAGGCGCTTCGCGAATGGATCGGCGAGGCGCGCGCGGCCGGCTTCGTCGCGTTCGACACCGAGACCACCTCGCTCAACGCCATGCGTGCCCAGCTCGCGGGTTTCTCCCTGTCGATCCGGCCCGGCAAGGCCTGCTACGTGCCTGTCGGCCATGTGGAGGCCGCGTCTGACGAGCTCGACCTGCATGGCGGCGGCGGCAACGGCGCACTCAAGCAGGTCGACATGGTTGCGGCGCTGACGGCGCTCAAGGGCCTGCTCGAAGACCCGTCGATCCTGAAGGTGGCCCACAACGCCAAGTACGACCTGCTGGTGCTGCGCCGGGCGATGGAGAAGCATCTGCCGGATGAGGCGGCTCTGGAGCCGCAGGCCATCGACGATTCCATGCTGCTGTCCTATGTGCTCGACGCCGGGCGCAACAAGCACGGCCTCGACGACCTCGCCTTCCGTCACCTCGAGCACGAGAACATCAAGTATGAGGCCATCGTCGGGAAGGGCAAGAAGCAGATCACCTTCGACCAGGTGCCGCTGGACAAGGCGCTGGACTATGCCGCCGAGGATGCCGATGTGACCGGGCGGCTGCACACGCTGCTGAAACGCCGCCTCGTCGGTGAGCGCATGGCGACGGTCTACGAGACCATCGAGCGCCCGCTCGTGCCGGTGATCGTCGAGATGGAGCGCGCCGGCATCAAGGCCGACGCGAAGACGCTCAAGAAGCTGTCGAACGACTTCGCCAAACGCATGGCCGAGCTGGAGGGCCAGGCCCACGAGCTGGCGGGCGAGGAGTTCAATGTCGGCTCGCCCAAGCAGCTCGGTGAGATCCTGTTCGACAAGCTCGGGCTCGAAGGCGGCAAGAAGGGCAAGACCGGCGCCTACACCACATCGGCGGACGTGCTCGAAAGCCTGGCCGCCGAGGGCCACGACCTCCCGAAGGTGGTGCTCGACTGGCGCCAGATGCAGAAGCTGAAGTCCACCTACGCCGATGCGCTGGTGGAGCAGATCAACCCGGACACGGGCCGCGTCCACACGGCCTACGGCATGGCGATCGCCCAGACCGGCCGGCTGTCGTCGAACGACCCCAACCTTCAGAACATCCCCGTGCGCACGGAGGAAGGCCGGAAGATCCGCGCCGCCTTCGTGGCCGAAAAAGGCAACCGGCTGGTCAGCCTCGACTATTCCCAGGTCGAGCTGCGCGTGGTGGCCCATGTCGCGGGCGAGGAGGCGCTGGTCGAGGCGTTCCGCGACGGGCAGGACATCCACGCGATGACCGCCAGCCAGGTGTTCGGCGTGCCCATGGAGGACATGGACCCGATGCTGCGGCGCAACGCCAAGGCGATCAACTTCGGGATCATCTACGGCATTTCGGCCTTCGGCCTCGCGAACAATCTCGGCATCGCCCGCGACGAGGCGCGCGACTACATCGCCGCCTACTTCGACCGCTATCCGGCGATCCGCCAGTACATGGACGAGGCCAAGGAGTTCGCGAAGGAGACCGGCTACGTCGAGACAATCTTTGGCCGCCGCATCCACCTGACCGGCATCAAGGACAAGAACCAGGCCGTGCGCGGCTTCGCCGAGCGCCAGGCGATCAACGCCCCGATCCAGGGCGCGGCGGCGGACATCATCAAGCGCGCCATGATCCGCGTGCCGGACGCGCTGGCGCGCGCCGGGCTCGAGTCGAAAATGCTCCTGCAGGTCCACGACGAACTGCTGTTCGAGGCACCCGAGGACGAGGTCGACAAGCTGATCGAGGTCGTCACCGACGTGATGGAAGGCGCTGCCGCCCCGGCCGTGAACATGTCCGTCCCGCTGGTCGCCGACGCCGGTGTCGGAGAGACCTGGAACGAGGCGCACTAGCCGTCGTATCGGGAATTTCCGGCACAGGATTTTCGCGTCCACGCATACCGGGGTGATGCTGCGTCGTGCGGCCGCCCGCGTTAGGATGCGCGCCAAGAATACAAAATCATCGGGAGCAATGACCATGTCGCGAGAACAGCAGCGCGTGCAGACCATCGAGCCGGAGGCGATCGACGGCGACTTCGAGGATTTCTATGGCGCGGTGACGAACCTGCTCGGCCGGGTGCCGCATTTCTACCGGACCATATCGAACGCGCCGTTCCTGGCGATGCTGTTCCTGCCGATCAACGCGGGCGCCCAGCGCGAATGGCCGGGCACGCGTATCTCCGGGAAGATCAAGGAGATGGTGGTCATCAAGACGAGCCATGTGAACGGGTGCGAATACTGCTACGCGCACAACACCTCGCTTGGGCAGGCCGCGGGCATTACCCACGAGCAGATCATCGACATGTCGTCGGACGATTATCTGGCGTCCGACCGCTTCACGGAGCGCGAGAAGGCCGCGATCCTTTGGGCGGAGAACGTGACCCGCAACACGGCCCAGAAGAACACGGACGCTTACAACCGGCTGAAGGCCAACTTTACCGAGGGCGAGATCGTCGAGATCACCATGCTCTGCGGCATGTTCAACATGATCAACCGAATCAACGATTCCCTCGACATCGCGCTGGAGGAGCAGCCGGAGATCGACAGGATCCAAAGCTCGCTTCACCTCGACCCTGCGAAGATGGGCGATTATCTGCGCTGGCTCGCCGACCACTGGCCCGGCGAGTTCGATACGCTGAACAAGCAGGCGGAGGACGCCGCGGCAGCCTGAATGCGCCGTTCTGCACCCCAGGATTGTGTGCGGCAATTCGTTCCACAACCTGTGCAGGAAAAACCATCCTAGGTTGCTGACTCGCTCCTGCACCTGCGGTAACGTTCGCGGCGTTGGGGACGATCGAGTAGCATTTCCGGACGCCTGATTGTTCGTCTGGAAAACGCCGCCTTTCGGACATTCGCATGACCAGAAACGGGTGGCACTCTTTCGCATGGCCATCACCTCGAATGACGACGTAGCGGATTTTCGCGACGCGGATCACACCGCGGGCGCAGGCGATACGGATGCGATTCCCGGACCGGTTTCGCGTGCTGCCGGGCGCGCGGACGACGCGCCTCTGGGCGGTGCGGAAGACGTGCCGGTCGCCGGGGTATGGGTGCTGTGCCGCAGGCGTTCTGACGGCGAAGTGGAAACGGTGCGCGCATTCGACGACGAGGCGCGCGCGTGCGCGGATCTCGAGCTCGCGGCGTCGGTGAGCGGTGACGAATTCTGGGTCTCGGCGGTTCCCCTCATAGAGAGCGCGACGGACGGGTCCGGCCGGTCCGGCATGAGCCGTGTGCAGGCGCTGGCGCTGAGCTGGCTGGCGCAGGGCGCCGAGGCCGAGGCGTCGGTGCCGCTTGAAGATCCGGTGGTCGTCAGCCCCCGCCACGTGCGGGGCTTCGTGTCGGTGCCATCACATGAATGGCGCGAGATGGAAGAACGCGGCTGGGTCCGCGACGGGCTGATCACGCCCGAGGGCGCAGCCCGCATCGGCCGGTCAGGCAGCGCGCTGACCGCGCGCTGACACCCGGCGACGGTCCGCGCCGCGGGACTAGGCGGCGCTCTCCTTGTGCGGCCTGGACAATGCGGGCTCCCACAAGCGCAGCGCGAGAGTGAAACGCGAGCCGCGTCCCAATTCGCTGTCGAGCGTGATGTCCCCGCCCATAAGCTGTGCGAGGTTGCGGGCCACGTGAAGCCCGATGCCGACGCCTTCGGTGTTCGTGGTGAATGCGTCGGACCGGACGCGATGGAACCGGTCGAACACCGCCTGCTGCTGATCCACGGGAATCCCGATCCCGGTATCCCATACCGTCAGGTAGAGCAGGTCCTCCTTGCCGCGCTCGATATCGATCCCGACGCTGCCGCCGTCATCGGTGAACTTGATGGCATTGGTCAGCAGGTTGATCAGGATCTGGCGTGCCGACGTGCGGTCGGCGATGACCGACATGTCGTCGTCGATCGGCGGCAGGGCGAGCACGATGTTGGCCTCGCGCGCGCGAACCTCGACCATCGAGACGGTATCCTGGACGAGGTCGGCGACGCTGGTTTCGACCAGTTCCATATCGAGGGTTTCGTTCTCGATCCGCACCGTATCCAGCAGGTTGTCGATGATCTGCACCAGGTGGCCCGATGCGGACAGGATGTTGTCGAGATAGGACGGAAGCCGCTCGTGCGCCGTGTCATCGAGCTGGCGCCGGCTCAGTTCCGCAAACCCGATGATCGCGTTGAGGGGGGTGCGCAGTTCGTGGCTGGTCAATGCCAGGAAATCGCTCTTCGCGTCCGAGGCCGACTGCGCCTTGCCGAGGGCCTCGCGCAGGTGTTCGTTGGTCACCTCGAGCGCCTCCAGCGCGTCTTCGAGTTTCTCCCGCGCGCTGATCGCCTCGCGCTCGGCCTCCAGGGCGCGCGTGACGTCGGTGCCGGTGCCGCGATACCCGAGAAACCGGCCCGTGTCAGAATCGAAAAACGGCGTGGCGCTCAGATGAATGCGGCGCGTCTGGCCGGTTTCGTCGCGCATCA
>JAEPNS010000246.1 GCA_017643325.1 Alphaproteobacteria bacterium
GTCTCCTGCGCTGTGCCGACAGACGCGGCCAGCGGCACCATGACAATCGCGAATACAAGGCTTCTCAGCAATCGCATCACGCCGACCTGCTAGAATCTCGTGCCGAAACTGAAGCTGAAGAACTCCGTCTTGTCGAAGTCTTCCTTCAGGACGGCTCGCGCGAAGTTAATCCGGATCGGGCCGGCCGGTGACGCCCAACCGAAGCCGATGCCGACCGATGCCCGCAAAGAACTCTCGTCCTCGATGTTCGGGAACGGATCCTCGTTGCCCCACACCGAGCCGAAGTCGCTGAAGATCGCGCCCTTGATATCGAACTCTTCCGGCAATCCGAGCGGGATTTCGAGTTCCGCGGAACCGACATAGAACTGTGTGCCGCCGAGCGAATCGTCCGTCGAGACATCACGCGGGCCGACGCCGCCCACTTCGAAACCGCGCAGCTTGTTGCCCCCGAGGAAGAAGCGTTCGGAGATCCTGACCTCGTCATTGTCGAGCTCGGTGAGCACCCCGGCCGAACCCTGCAGGCTTGCGATCACCGAACTGCCGAACAGGGGTTCGAAGATCCCGCCGCCCACTTCATTGCGGACAAACCGCTCCGATCCGCCAAAACCGGCCAGGTCGACCCCGTAGCTGAGGAAAAACCCGTCCGTCGGGGCGAAACGGCTGTTCCTCTCATCGTAGAAGAACTCGTTGCCGACCGTGGATGTGGTGAACGAACCCTCCTGCGCCTTAATCGCCGGCGATGCATCCGATGCAACGTCGTCGATCTCGTCGCGGACGAGCGAGTAGCGGACCGTGTGACGCAGCTTCGGCGTCATCTTGTACCCGGCACGCAGGCCGAAACCGGCCTCATCCTCCTCGAACGAACTCCGGTCTCCGAAGTCCGTCGTGCGGTAGAACAGGTCGAACCCCGCGGCGAGTTCCCGGTCGAGGAAATATGGCTCGGTAAAGCTCAGGTCGATCTGCTGCTGGCGTGTGGCGAGCGTCGTGCTCAGGCGCAGGTCCTGGCCGCGCCCCAACAGGTTGCGTTCGCGGATGGTCAGGTCGCTCAGCGCGCCGGCCGTCGACGAGAAGCCGGCACCGATCGAAAGTTCACCCGTCGATTGCTCCTGCACGTCGACCGCGATGATGGTGCGGTCCGGCGCGCTGCCCGGATTGTTCGCAACATCCACGCGGGAGAAGAAGCCCAGGTCCTGCAGACGCTGTCGCGTGCGGCGCAGCTTGGCAGTGTTGAACGCATCGCCCTCCGCGATCGAGAACTCCCGGCGGATCACCTCGTCGAGCGTGCGGACGTTGCCGGTAATGTCGATACGCTCGACAAACACCCTCGGTCCCTCGCGCACCTCGTAGGTGACGTCGATCGTGAGGGCCTCGCGATCCCGGTTCACGCGCGGCCGGACATCCACGAACGCAAACCCGCGCTCGCCGAGCGCGTCGGTAATGGCCTGGACCGTATTCTCGACCTCGTTCGCGTTATAGATGTCGCCGGTATCGGACGTGATCTGGTCGAGCAGTTCCTCGTCCTCGACACCGCGCAACAGGCTCGAAACACCCAGTTCGCCGAATGTGTAGATCGGGCCTTCGTCGAGCGGGAATGTGATGATGAAGTCTTCGCGGTCGTCCGTCAGTTCCGCGATCGCGGAGACGACGCGGAAGTCCGCGTGCCCTTCCGAGAGGTAGAACCGGCGAAGCAGTTCCCGGTCGAAGGAAAGGCGGTCGGGATCGTAGGTGTCGTTGGTCGCGAGGAAATTATAGAAGGTCGATTCCGTGGTCTGGATGACGTCGCGCAGGGTGCCGTCCGAGAACTCCGCGTTGCCGATGAAGTTGATGGCCCGGATCCCCGTCGCGCCTCCCTCGTCGATCTCGAACACGAGGTCGACACGGTTTTCGGGAAGCTGGATCACCTTCGGAACGACCGTGGCCGCGAACCGTCCCGAGCGTCGGTAGATGTCCAGGAGACGCCTGACGTCGCTTTGCACCTTGGTGCGCGTATAGACGACGCGCGGACGCAACGTGACCTCGGTCTCGAGCGTCTCGTCGTCGATCTTCCGGTTTCCCTCGAACGCAATGCGGTTGATGATCGGGTTCTCGACCACCTGGACGACGAGGGAATTCCCTTCGCGCCGAAGCGTCACATCCGCGAACAGGCCGGTGTTGAACAGCGTCTTGAGGGATTCATCGACCTTCGCCGGGTTGTAGGGATCGCCGGGCTTGAGCTGCATGTAGGAGTTAACCGTGACGGGGTCGATCCGCTGCGTGCCCACGACACGGATTTCGTCAATCACGGCGCCGTTGCGCGACTGCGCGGCCGACGGCTCGCCCATCCACGGCGACAGCAAAAGGATGCCCGCCAGAATGCCCGGCACCGATATCTTCCGAATGGGGGAAATCACTCGCCCGTCCCTGTTCCCTCGGCCACCCGTTTCCGCTTTTCGGTCAAACCCTTACGGGTCAGGTGAACAGCGACACCAGACGCTGTACGACCGGAAGACGGGCAATATCGTTAAAGGTGGCGAATAGCATGAGGCCCAACACTAAAACCAGCCCGATTTTCAGACCCATTTCCTGAATGAACCTGCCGGGCGGGCGCCGGACGAGCGCCTCATAGGCGTAAAACAGCAGATGTCCGCCGTCGAGCAGAGGGATCGGCAGCAGATTGATCAGGCCAAGATTGATCGAAAGAAACGCCGCGAAGATCACCAGGGTCGCGATTCCGGCGTCCGCTGCGCTGTCGGACATCTGGGCGATTCGCACAGGCCCGCCGAGTTCCTGCACACTTCGCTCGCCCCCGAACATCTGGCCGATCGCGGTCACCGTCACCGAGACCAGGCGCACGGTCTCGCGCACGCCCTGCCAGGCGGCCTGCGGCACGCTGTGCCGTTCATACGCCCGCTCGAGCCCGCGCACGCCCAGAACGCCGAGGCGCGCCTCGTCGCCGAGACCGTCCGGGGCAATCCGGACCTCCGGCACGGCCACGAGTTCGATCTCGCTGCCTCCGCGGTCGACGGTGATGTCCACCGGAATTCCGGGATGCAGTCGAATGAGCTGCTGCACCTCCTCGAATCGTGCGATCGAGCGGCCGGCGACCTCCAGGAAGGTGTCTCCGGGCTCGATTCCGGCGGCCTCCGCAGCCGACCCGGGCATGACCTCGGAGACCTTGGCCGGCGTGAAAGGCTGGCCGACGAAGGCGAACAGGGCGGTAAAGATCGCGATCGCGAACAGGATGTTTGCCAGGGGCCCGGCCGCGACGATAACAGCCTTCTGCGAGAGCTTCTTGTGGTGGAAGGAGACGGCCTTCTCGTCCTCGGTCAGTTCCTTGCCGTCGTCCTCGATCTCCAGGTCGCTCTGGCCGAACATCTTGACGTAGCCGCCGAAGGGAATCAGGCTGAATTTCCAGCGGGTTCCTGCCTTGTCGGTATAGCCGAAAAGTTCGCGGCCGAACCCGACGGAGAAGACCTCGACCCGCACGCCGTTGCGGCGTGCGAACCAGTAGTGCCCGTACTCGTGAATGAACACGAGCGGCGTCAGCACCACCAGGAACCAGAATATTGTCTCGACGACGCCGCCCATGCGGATGCGCTCCTGTTCAGCAATCCGTCGAACTGTCGCCCGACAATGCTTGAATTGGCGTTAAGAACCGGATTTTACAAGAGATTCCGTGACCGCTCGCGCTTCCGTGTCCAGCGCCCGGAAATCCTCCAGCGAGGCGATGGTGTCGCTCTCGACCCTCGCCAGCGCGGCCTCGACCAGCGCGGCGATATCGAGGAATCCGCAACGACCGGACAGAAAAGCCTCGACCGCGACCTCATTGGCCGCGTTCAGGACCGCCGTCGCGCCCTTCCCCGCGTCCAGCGCCTGGCGCGCGAGACGGGTGGCCGGAAACCGGGCCTCATCGGGTTTTTCGAAGTCGAGAGAGCCGATTTCCGCCAGATCGAGCCGTTCCACCGGCGTTTCCATACGCGCCGGCCACGCCAGCGCGTGGGCGATCGGCACACGCATGTCCGGCGGGCCGAGCTGGGCCAGCACCGAACCGTCGCGGTAGGCGACCATGGAATGCACCACGGACTGCGGGTGCACGAGAATCTCGATGTTCGCCGCCTCGACGGGGAACAGGTGTGCGGCCTCGATCAGCTCCAGCCCCTTGTTCATCATCGTCGCGGAATCGACCGATATCTTGCGGCCCATGTCCCAGTTGGGATGCGCGACCGCCTGCTGCGGCGTCGCCGCGGCCATTTCCTCGCGCGTCCAGGTCCGGAACGGGCCACCGGACGCCGTGAGCACCAGCTTCTCGACATCGGCAGCGTTCTCGGCCTCGAAGACCTGGAAGATAGCGTTGTGCTCGCTGTCGAGCGGCAGCAGGGTCGCCCCGGTCCTGGCGCAGGTCGCGAGCACGAGGTCTCCCGCGCAGACCAGGCATTCCTTGTTGGCCAGCGCAACCGTGTTGCCCTGTTCGACGGCCGCCAGCGTCGCCTCGAGGCCCGCCGCCCCGACGATGCCGGCGACCGTCAGGTCCACCGGTTCGCGTGCGGCATCGACCAGCGCGGCGGCCCCGGCGGCGACCTCGACCGAGGTGCCCTGCAACGCCGCCGCAAGCTCGCCATGCGCCGCTTCGTCCGCGACGACCACAACATCCGGGTCCAGTTCGCGTGCGAGGTCCGCAAGCGACGCCGCGCTGCGGTGGGCGGTCAGGACGGCCACGTCGAACGCGTCGGGATTGCGGCGGATCAGGTCGATGCTGCTGGTGCCGATCGATCCTGTCGCGCCCAGCAGCGCGACACGACGCCTGTCCGGGCTGTTCTCGAATGCCGACGCTGCCTGTTTCACTGCCACTGCAAAAACTCCGTGCCGGACACGATCACAAAGACCGCGAGGGCCGGCGCCGCGAAGAGTACGCCGTCCACCCGGTCCAGAACACCGCCATGTCCGGGAATCGACGCGCCCGAATCCTTCACGTCGAACCGCCGCTTGATCCAGGATTCGAACAGGTCCCCGGCCTGCGCGGCAACCGACAACGCCCCGGCCACGACCACCACGAAGGCAAGCCCGATCCCGGCATAGAGCGCGAAGAGGCCGGCGCCGATCATGGCAAAGCCGACCGAGCCGACCGCACCCGACCAGGTCTTCGCGGGACTGATGGAGGGCGCCAGTTTCGCGCCGCCGACCAGCCGGCCGACCGTGTAGCCACCGATGTCGGACAGCCATACCGCGGCGAGCAGGAAGAACACGAGGTCGCGCCCCGTGCCGGGGAACTCGCGCAGCTGCAGCATCGCGACCGAGCCGATCCCGACATAGACCACGCCGAGAACCGTCCACCGCCGCTCGGGCCAGGGCGTGGTGTAGGCGCCGAGCGTCACG